>DATKKO010000054.1:0-8037 GCA_035542955.1 Terriglobales bacterium | reverse complement strand
ACAACCCCGCGCGCCGCGTGCCCGGGAGCGGACCCGGGCCGTTCGAGCCGACGGAGAGTACAGAGCGCTCCTGAGGCTGTCAATGCGCGCGAGGCCGCGCGCGGATCGGCCGCACGCGCGGAAGGGCGCGAGCGAGCCGCTCAGTAGCGGCGCTCGACCACCGCGTGCGGGTAGTAGTGCTCGAGGATGTGCTCGGCGCTCACGCCCGCGCGCGCCATCCCGAGCGCGCCGGTCTGGCAGAGCCCGACACCGTGGCCCGCCCCCGCGCCGCTCGCCACCACCTCGATCGCGCTCCCGGTCGCGGGATCGCGCCGCACGTCGATCTTGAAGAGGTTCGAGCGCAGGATGGCGTCCGGCTGCCCACCGCGGCGCAGCACCTGCCGGATCGAGTACGCGGGGATCGCGACGTCGCCCGCGGTGGTTCGCACGAGCAGGCGCCAGACGCGGCCCGAGACCGAGCGCGCCGCCACCCGCACGTCGAGCAGATCGCCGAGCGTGTCGGCGGGGATCCCGATCCCCTGCATCGGAGCGAAGCGTTCGACGTTCCCGAGGAACTCGGCCGCCGTCCAGCGCTCGCGCCAGCGGTACTGCGGCGCCGCGGCGCAGAAATCGCCGCCGCCTCCGTCGTCCCTCCGGCTCTCGAGGTAGGGAACGAACGGCGTGGGCCAGGCCTCGCGGACCTCGGCGGTGATGCCGCCGCACGTGGAACAGTAGTTCGCGCGGATCGGCCCGTCCCCGTAGAAGGCGATCTCTCCCCTGGTGTCGCTCACGCACTGGCCGGCGAGTGGGCGCTCGCTCTCCACGGGACCATAGAGCTGGTCCTCGACGGTCCCGTAGAGGTCGAAGCCTTCGCTCGCCCGCCGGCCGAGATAGAAGAGCGTGTACGAACGGGCGGCGATCGCCTGGGCGCGGCCGGCCTCGATCAGCTCCTTCGTGAGCCCGCCGATCTCGGTGGGCACCACGCCGAGCAGGTAGGTCTCGAGCGGCAGCTCGTCCACGAGGGTGAGCTTGCCGCGTGGATTGAGGAACACGCGCAAGCTCCCGCGCCAGGTCTTCCCATTCCAGCGAAGCGTCCCCCGTTCCGGACGGATCGTGAGCGTGTCGCCCGTGAACGGAATCGGCGGGACGCGATCGCCCGGGTTTCCGAACACGAGCCCCGTGGGCGCGATGCCGATCTTGATCCCGTCGATCACCCGATCGGAATCGGCGGAGTTCGGCACGAGCACGCGCAGGCCGCCGGTGACGACGACGCTGTCGAGATCCCAGGCCAATCCGATCCTGATGAACGGCTCGCCCTTCAAGACGAATGGCCCCGGCGCAACCTGCGCGGGCGGCGGCTGTGGCGGCCGGGGCGGCGGGATGCGCGCGCACGACGCGGCCGCGAGCGCGAGCATCAACGGCAGCGCGCCCGCGCGAAGCCGCGACCTCACACCGACGCTCCGGGCGTGATGTGTCCGAGCACGACGGGGTGGCCGGCGCCGGTCGCGGCCGGGACGTTGCCCGGCAATCCGCAGAGCGTCTGGTGCGCGAGGAAGGCGAAGGCCAGCGCTTCCTTCGACTCCGGCGGCACGCCGAGCGCGGTGAGCGGCTGGAGCTTCACGCCGCCCACGTGCCGTTCGAGGGCGCCCATGAGCGCGCGGTTTCGCACGCCGCCGCCGCTCACGCAGATCATGTCCGCCCGTCCCCGCGGCAGCACGAAGCGTTCGAGCGCCCCGGCCACCGAGGCGGCCGTGAGCCCCACGGCCGTCGCGAGCACGTCCTCCTCGGAGAGTCCCAGGCTCAGCCCGAGATCGCGGAGCTTCACCGCGTACGAGTCGCCGAAGTGCTCGCGCCCGGTCGAGCGCGGAGGAGGCAGCGAGAAGAACGGGTCCTCGAGCAGCTCGGCGAGCAGCGCTTCGTTCGCCTGACCGCGCGCGGCCACGGCGCCGTCGCGGTCGTGCGTCTCGCGCCCGCCGCTGCGCAGGGACATGAGCGCGTCGAGCACCGCATTGCCCGGACCGGTGTCGAACGCCAGCAGATCCGAGAGCGTTCCGCCCCGCGGCAGCCAGGTCAGGTTGGCCATGCCGCCGAGGTTGAGCAGCACGCGCGATTCGCTCTCCGAGCGGAAGAGCCACCAGTCGGCGAGCGAGACGAGGGGCGCTCCCTCCCCGCCCGCGGCGGTGTCGCGCGTGCGGAAATCCGAGACCACCGCGATGCCGCTGTGCTCGGCGAGCAGCGAGGCCGAGCCGAGCTGCAGGGTCAGCGCCTGCCCGTCCCCGCGGTGGCGCGGGATGTGCCGCACGGTCTGCCCGTGCGAGCCGATCGCGTCCACCTGCCCGCGCTGCACGCCCGCCTCGACCAGCAGCTCGAGCACCGCCGCCGCGAAGCGCTCGCCGAGCGCGGCATCGAGCCGCATCAGTCGCTCGGGCGCCAGCTCCGCGGCGGCCGCCACCTCGAGCACCTCGCGGCGCAGCGCCGGCTCGAGCGGGGTCTCGCGATAGGCCAGCACCTCGTGCGTGGTCTCGAGACCCTGGCCGCGGAACCGCACCAGCGCGGCGTCGACCGCGTCCGCGGAGGTTCCGCTCGTGAGCCCAACGATCAGATGCTCCGGGCGCGCCGTGTAGCCGCGAACCGGAGCCAATGCGTCATGCCGGGACGAAAGGGACATCGTTCACTCCCGCATCCCCGATCGAGCGCCTCGCGGGCGCGCCGCGGGGCGTTGATGCGAAGGTCGTGATCTCAGTGTCTCGTCAGCGCCTGGATCCGCGCCTGCACGCTGTCCACCACCTCGGCGGCCGTCCTCCCGCCGAGGAGCGCCGCTCCGACCTGATCGTCGATGCACGCCTCCATCTCCCCCCATGCGGGATGGCTCGGCGCGTAGCACGCGATCCGGAGCTGGCCCACCATCATCCTCTCCCGGGGCCGCGCGCGATAGTACTCGGTGGAGTCGGCGCCCGCCGTGGGCGGCTCCCGACTGCCGATCATCACCGCGAGCCTGCGCGCGTTCGGCGGCTGGACCAGGAATCGCGCCAGCTCGAGGGCCTCGTGCTTGTGCTTCGAGGCGTTGAAGGAAGCCAGCACCTCGCCCCCGGCCCAGCACGCGCCCGAGTCGGGCGCGGGCGTGGGCACGGGCGCCACACCATAGCGCAGTCCGCGCGCGTCCTGCCGGAGGCGGCGGAGGAGCCCGGGACCGGACTGGAGCAGACCGAGACGGCCGCTCCGGAACTCGCGGTCGAGCGAGTCCGGGCTCGCGACGAGGGCGGCCCGCCTCACGCGCAGGTAGAACTCGATCGCGCGCACGTTCGCCGCCGAGTCGAAGACGGCGCGCCGGCGATCCTCGGAGAGGACGCGCCCGCCTACGCCGCAGACGAACGAGAGCACGTCCTTCGCGAGCGCGCCGCGCTCGCCGGCGGGAATGCCGTAGCCGTGGATCCCGTGGCCGAGGCCCTGCACGGCCGCCGCGGCACGCGCGAGCTCGTCCCAGGTCCGGGGCGCCCGCGTCGAGTCGAGGCCGGCTCTCGCGAACAGAGCCTTCTCGTAGTAGAGAACCCTGGGCTCGAGCAACCAGGGCACGCCGTAGAGCGCGTCGCCCACGGAGCACAGCTCCCATCCGCGGAGCGAGTCGCGCAGATCCGCGACCCCGGCGCTCCAGTCCGCGAGTCTGCCGCCGGCGAGCAGCCGGCACATCTCCGGCGAGCCGATGCCGCAGAGATCGGGCGCGTGACCCGCGGCGAGCGCCGCTTCGATCGAGTCCCGTTCCATCGCGGCCGGGAGCTGCCTCAGGCGGACGACGAAGCCCGGATGCGAGCGCTCGAAATCGTCGAGCAGCGGACGGATCGCCCCCGAGGGCCAGGGCTGCCAGAAGACGATCTCCTCCGGCGGCGGCGCTCGTCGCGCGGGGGCGCAGGACGGGCCGGCCGCCGTGAGCGCGAGGAGGACGATCGTGGGAACCGCGCGGCCGCTCGTCATGTCGTTCCCGCCAGGGCGGCACGCACGAAGCCGCGCGCGCGCGCCAGACGGCCCTCCGCCTCGGCGCGCGAGCAGCCGAGCCGCAGCATGACGATCGCCGTCTTCACGCTGCCGCCCGCGCTCTCGATCGCGCGAGCCGCAGTCTCGTAGTCGGCTCCGGTCACGGTCATGACCGTGCGCCGGCTGCGCTCGACCAGCTTCTCGCTGGTCGCCATCAGGTCGACCATCATGTTCTCGTAGACCTTGCCCAACCGCACGAACGCGGCGGTCGTGATCATGTTGAGCACCAGCTTCTGCGCGGTGCCCGACTTCATGCGGGTCGAGCCCATGATGGCTTCCGGCCCGACCTCGACGCAGATGGCCACGTCCACGTCGAGAGCGAAGTCGGAACGGGGGGTGCACGTGACGTAGCCGGTCCGGGCGCCGAGGGCACGGGCCCGCGCGAGCGCCGCGACCACGAAGGGCGTGCGCCGGCTCGCGGCGAGTCCGATCACCGTGTCCCGCGGACCTGCCCCGCAGCGCGCGATGGCCCGCTCTCCGTCCTCGGCCCGGTCCTCGGCGCCCTCGACCGCCTGGACGAGCGCGCCGTAGCCGCCGGCGAGGATGCCCTGCACCATCTCGGGATCCGAGCCGAAGGTCGGCGGGCATTCCGCGGCATCGAGCACACCGAGGCGCCCGCTCGTGCCGGCGCCGACGTAGAGGAGCCGGCCGCCCTCGCGCAGCGAGGCCACGACCATCTCGACGGCCCGGGCGATGTACGGGATCTCCTTCGCGACGGCGTCCGGCACCGTGCGGTCCTCGGCCGAGATGCGATCGAGGATGCCGGGGACGTCGAGGGCGTCGAGGTCGAGGGTCCGCGGATTGCGCTGCTCGGTGGCGAGGCGGGCGAACTCCTCGAAACGGGACGAGTCATCCATGCGCGATCTCCCGGGGCGTAGCCCCTCCATGGCTCGGCTGAGGATGCCATGCTGCACGAACGGCGCGCAACGCGAGCGAGGATCGCGCCCAGGCGCCCTCGGACAGATCGGCGACCCGCGAAGGACTCGGGCGCACCGGCCATCGCTTGCGGCCTCCACCGGCGCCCCCTAGTGTGCCGGCGTGCCCGAACTGCCCGAGGTCGAGACCGTGCGGCGGATGCTGGAGCAGAGCGTGCGCGGCCTCACCATTCGGTCCGTGAGGCTGTCCGGGCTGCGGCTGCGGCAGGCCGTCGACCCCGCGCTCCCTCGGACTCTGCGCGGCCACGCGGTCGAGAGCGTCGGCCGCCGTGGCAAGTACCTCCTGATCGGGCTCAGTGGAGGGCTGACGCTCCTCTCCCACCTGGGAATGAGCGGTCGCTGGCTCGTGTTCCGTCACGGGAAGCCGCCCGCCCTGGAGCACGTGCACGCGCGCCTTCGCTTCACCGATGGGACCTCGCTCTGGTATCAGGACGTTCGCCGCTTCGGCCTGCTGCGATGGGTCCCGACAGACGGGCTCGACCGTGTCCCCGAGCTGGCCGGGCTCGGTCCCGATCCGTTCGATGCGGCGCTCGACGGCGCCCGCCTTCGCGAGCGCGCGCTCGGGATCCGCGCGGCCGTGAAGACGTTCCTCATGGATCAGCGCCGGATCGCCGGCCTCGGCAACATCTACGCCAGCGAGATCCTCCATCGAGCGCGCGTCGATCCGCGCCGACCTGCAGGGAGTCTGGATGAGGCCGAGTGGAGCCGCGTGGCGTCCGCGACCCGCAGGGTGCTCGAAGAGGCCGTGAGCCGGATGGGCACGACCTTCAGCTCGTACCGCACGATCTGGGACGAGCCCGGCGAGTACGGGAGCCTGCTCCGAGTCTACGACCGGGCCGGCCAGCGCTGCAGGCGTTGCGGGGCCGTGATCCGCCGGATCGTGCAGGGGCAGCGCTCCACCTACTATTGCCCCGTCTGCCAACCTCCCCGCAGGAGACGCGGAACCCGGCGCTCCCCGGGGATTTCCGGCTGAATCGGCGAGGGTGGGGCCTTTTCTCGCGCCTGTCGCTTTCGCTCGATTATTCGTTGCTCCGCAGGGAATTGCTCCCTAACCTGTGCCACGTTGACCCATCTAAACTGCCGTGCAGACGCCGTTCAGCTTCCATTCAGCCCCGCACGGCTCGACGACGCATTCGAACGACGGAGGATTCGTGACCTTCGCATCGCTGGGTCTGCCCCAAGTGATCCTCAAGGGCATCCGAGCCGCCGGCCTGAGCGAACCGACCGCCATCCAGAGCAAGGCCATCCCCACCATCCTGCAGGGCAACGACCTCATCGGTGTCGCCCCGAGCGGCTCGGGCAAGACCGGGGCCTATCTGATCCCGATCCTCGCGCGCCTGCTGGACAGCTCGACCCGCCTGCGCTGCCTCATCCTGGTTCCCACGCGCGAGCTGGCGGCCTACGTCGAGACCCGCTGCCGCGACTACGCCCGGTACTCGGAGATCCGCGTGGGCGTGATCTTCAGCGGAGGCCCGCTGCCCGCGCAGGAGCGCATGCTGCGCAACCAGGAGGTGGACGTTCTCGTCGCCACGCCGGGGCGCCTGCTCGAGCTGCACGAGCGCAAGGCGGTGAACTTCGAGTACATCGAGGTGCTCGTGCTCGAGGAGGCGGATCGGATGGTGAGCATGGGCATGGGCCCCGAGCTGAGGCGGCTGCTCAAGCTCCTGCCCGAGACCCGACAGACGCTGATGTTCACCATGAGCCTGCCGCCGGAGCTGAACCGGCTGGCCAAGGAGGCTCTGATCGAGCCGGTGCGCGTGGATCTGGCTCCCGCGCCTCGACCCGGAACGGGGATCCGGCAGGTGATCTATCCCGTTCCGCGCGATCTCAAGCCCGACTTCCTGAATCACCTGCTCTCCGAGCGCGAGCTGTGGGGCGGGAGCGAGGTGCGCAGCCTGGTTCTGTTCACGCGCGGCCGCTACGGCGCGGACCGGCTCGCCCGCATGCTCCACCGCCGCGGCTACGTGGCCACGGTGCTGGACGACTACCCGAGCCAGCAGGAGCGCGAGCAGGCGCTCGAGGAGCTGAGGCGTGGCCGCTCGCAGATCCTGCTCGGGAGCGACGGCGCGGGGCGCAGCCTCGATCTCTCCGGCGTTTCCCACGTGGTCAACTACGACGTGCCGCAGACGCCCGAGGACTACGCGCACCGGCTCGGCCGGCCGGGCCGTCCGGACGCACCGGGCACCATGTTCACGCTCATGAGCCCCGAGGAGCAGAAGGACGTCGCGGGAATCGAGCGCCTCCTGGGCCGGACGATCGAGCGCTCGTTCGTTCCCGCCTTCGACTACGGCATGAGGCCGAGCGAGATCAAGCAGGCGCTGAGCTTCGACGACGAATGGGCGCGGCCGAGGCGTCCGGTGGCCGGTCTGCCCTCCGCCGCGGCGCGCATCGCGGTCAGCCCGTCCGCGCGCCCGACCATGCCGCCGCGCGTGCCGTCTCCGCCCGCGCCGCCTTCTCCCACGCGAACGGCGCCTCCGGCGCCCGCTCCGCCGGTCCACCACGCCGGGATCCCGGGCGCCGCGAAGAGGGGCGGGCCGGCGGCACCCAAGCATGGCACGCCCGCGCGATCTCGCGAGGCCGAGAGTCCCAGGCGTGTCGCGGCTCCGCCGCCGAGAAAGGCGCGGGCTCAGGCGGCCAAGCCGCGCCCGAGGAAGAGCCGGCGCCCCGTGAAGTCCCTCGCGGGGTCGAAGAGAGGCCGGGGCAGGAAGCGCTGACCGGCCGCGATCGCTCGGCCGAGCCCGGGTCGCACCGGACACGGCCGATCTCGTTCGGAACGCGGTCCGCCGCTATCTCGCCGCGAGCGGCTCCCAGCCGCTGACTCCCGGATTCTGGATCTCGGCCCAGCGACTCGACGCCACGTCGAAGGCCTGGAGGGCGTCGGGCGGCCTCTGGCCCGGATCGAAGAGCAGGATCCAGCGGTCGTTCCCGGCCGCGCGGAAGATCCCGTGCTTCACGTCCGGGATCTCGACGCGCACGAGCCGCCCCGCCGTGAGATCGACGCGCTCGAGCTTCGCTGGATTGCCTTTCGCGGCATCGGTCGAGACCAGGATCTGGCCATCCGGCCCGACATACAGCGCGCCGGGCCTCTCTCCCT
>DATKKO010000053.1:0-5602 GCA_035542955.1 Terriglobales bacterium | reverse complement strand
CCTTGTTCGGATCCGGCCGATAGGCGTTGTCCTTCCGCAGGATCTGGACGAACGTCGTCCGCGCCTCGCCGCGCATGTCGGCCTTCACCATCGAGCGCGCGAGCAGCTCCCGCGCAGGGCCGAGGTCGGACGCCTTCACCTCGTTCTTGTCGATCGCCGCCTTGAGCAGATCGACCGCTTCCTTGAACTTGCCCTGGTTGTACAGGTCCGTCCCCTGGGCCAGCGGATCGGCGGCCTGCGCCCAGGCCAGCGTCGCGAACGAGCCCACCAGCAGCAACGCGAACAGGATGATGCGGAACGGCGTGCTTCTCATCGGATCCTCCTCCCTGGATCGGGCGGCCGCGCGGCCCCTCGAAGGACCGCGAGAAACGGCGTTCCCGACGGCTACTTCTTCCCTTCCGCGACCAGCGCGAAATCCACCGGACTCTCGTTGCCCGCCGTGACCGTGACGGTCTTCGGGCCACCTTGCACCACGAATCCCCGCCGGACCAGCGAAATCGTATGCGCCCCCGGCGTGATGCCCACCAGCACGCAGGGCGTCGTCTTCCCCGTCTCCTTCCCGTCGAGCACCACGTAGGCCCAGACGCTCGCGCCCACGCGGATGCTGCCCGAGTTCGACGCGATGAAATCGTGCGAGAGCCGCATCGTCTCGCCCGCCTTGAGGTTCACGGACCACTCGCGGCTGCCAAGCGTGGGGTGCACGGCCCGTATGACGTGCCGTCCCTTCAAAAGCTGCACGGTGATCGAGGGCAGGTTCGTTCCCGCCGGCTTGTCGTCCACGAAGTAATTGGCGAACGGCGCCGCGCTGACGACCACGGTGGCCTGGTCGGCGGCGGCTGGCGGGGGCGGTGGCCCCGGCGCCGGTTGGGGTAGCGCCTCGAGCACGAACGACAGCTCAGCCTGCTTGCCCGCCTCGAGCGTCACGCGCTTGCGCGCGGGCTCGAACCCGCTCTTCTCGACCTTCACCGCGTGCCGGCCGGCCACGAGCTTCCGGTACACGGCGTTCGAGTGCATGTCCTGCGCGCGGCCGTCGATCGAGACCGTCGCGTCCGCGGGATTCGTGGACACCGCGAGCGATGCCTCGCCCTTGGGAAGCGGAGTCTGTGCCGGGAGCTTCGGCGCCTCGACGGGAGGAGCCGGCGTGGGAGGGACAACCATGCGCTGAGCGACGGGCGGCACGGGCTCGATCGCGCGCGGCTTCGGCTTGCGCAGGAGACTGATCCCGAGCACGGCGATCACCACCACGAGCAGGGCGGCCGCGCCGAGCAGGATCACGCGCGTGCGGTCGGCCGGGCGCGCCGCGCCCCGCGGCATCGGCCTCGCCGGAGCCGGCGCCGGTCTCGCGGGCGCGGGCCGAGGCTGGGCCGGAGCCGCCGCGGGCGGGGCGGGGTGTGCGGGAGCCGGGGCGGGCGCGGGGCGGGCGGGAGCCGGCGCGGGCGCGGGAGCCGCGGCCGCGGTCGGAGCCGAGGGCGGCCCACCGGGAGGCATGACGAGCGTGCGCTCGGGATCGGGGATCACGGGCGCGGCGGGCGCCGCTTCCGCGGGCGCGGAAGCGGAGGCGGTCGTGCGCTCGCGCTCGAGCTTGCGCAGGTGCTCGGACGCGACCTTGTTCTTCGGGTCGAGGTGCAGCACGCGCCGGAACTCGAGCAGGGCGTCGTCGATCTTGCCGAGCCCCATGTTCTCGAAGTAGATGCCCTGGTCGAGGTGCCGCTGGAGCCGCTTGCGCCGCAGCGTCTCGCCCGTCTCCTTCGGGTTCACGGCGTATTCGCGCAGGAAGTCGCGCCAGCGCACGAGGCCCATCTGCTCGAGCAGCGCCTCGATGTCGTGGCGTACCTGGCCCATGTCCTGATAGCGGCGGGCGGGGTCCTTCTGCAGCATGCGCTGGACGACCGCGACCGCCTCGGGCGGGACGAGCGGGTTCAGCGTGTCGAGCGACGGCGGCTCGACCGTGAGGATCGCGCGCAGCACGGTCGAATAGGAGTCGCCCGGGAACGGCCGCGCGCCGCCGAGCAGCTCGTAGCCCACCACGCCCGCGGAGAAGATGTCGCTGCGCGCGTCCACCGTGCTCTCACCCGCCGCCTGCTCGGGCGACATGTACGCGGGCGTGCCCAGCACCGAGCCGGCCACGGTGACGAGCGTGGTCTCGTCGCCCCGGCGGGCGAGACCGAAGTCCATGATCTTCACCCGCCCGTCGGGCGTGAGCATGATGTTCGCGGGCTTGATGTCACGATGGATGATGCGGTGCTGGTGCGCGTGCTCGAGGCCGCAGGCCAGGCCGTGCAGGAGCAGGAGCGCGACCTCGACCGGCGGAGCGCCCCAGCACTCCTGCCACTTCTTGAGGTCCATGCCCTCGACGAATTCCATCGCGATGTAGAACACGTCGTCCTGCTTGCCGCAGTCGATGACCTGGACGATGTTCTCGTGGCGGAGCATGGCCGCGGCACGCGCCTCGCGCTCGAAGCGCGCGACGAGCTTCTCGTCCTCGGCGAGGTGGGGATAGAGCACCTTCAGCACCACCCGGCGATCCAGCGACTTCTGCACGCCGAGGTAGACCGACGCCATCGCCCCGCTGCCGATCTTCTCGTGCAGCTCGTAACCTCCCAGGTCCTTCATCGCGCTCATGGGATCTCCCGCGCCTCCGACACCGGGGCCGCCGCGTTGCGGCTCCGGGATGCATTCGTTGCGTGCAGCGCCAGCCAGCCGATCGTGGCCAGGACCAGGAGCAGTCCGACCAGGGCCAGGATGAGGAGCATCAATGTCGTCTGCGTCGAGCGCGCGCGGGCAGCCGACGCGGCCGGGCGGGCGCGCCGCTTCGGCTCCTCGACCCGCGCGAGCACCACGGTGATGTTGTCCGGCCCGCCGCGCTCGCGCGCCAGCTCGATCAAGGACCGGCCGCACGAGGCGAGATCGTCGCCGCTCGCCCGCTCGAGGATCTCCTCGTCGGTGACCACGCCGTGCAGGCCGTCGCTGCAGACGAGCAGCGTGTCGCCGGGCTCGAGGCGCTGCGGGAACGGCTCGACGTCGATCTCGACCTCCGGGCCGACGCCCACGCTCCGCGTCACCACGTTGCGCCGCGGATCGCTGCGGGCCTCCTCGCGCGTGAGCTGGTTGTCGCGCACGAGCTGGGCGACGAGCGAATGGTCGTGTGTGACCTGCTCGGCCTGACGGCGGCGCAGAAGGTAGGCGCGGCTGTCGCCGACGTGGGCGAACCACGCCTCCGCGCCGCGCACCGCGACCGCGGTGCACGTGGTGCCCATGCCCTGCCGCTCGGGATGCGCGAGGCTCTCGCGGTACACGACGCGGTTCGCCTCGGCGACCGCGCGCCGCAGCACGGCGGCCGGGTCGTCCTCCTCGGCGGAGCGGAACACGCCGAGCACGGTCTCGACGGCGAGCCGGCTCGCGACCTCTCCGGCGCGCGAGCCCCCCATGCCGTCCGCGACCACGAGCAGCACGCCGCGCCGGGCGCGCAGCGCCTCGTCCTCGGGCGCCCAGACGCCGTGGCTGTCCTCGTTCTGCGCGCGCTTGAGCCCGAGATCGGTAACTGCCTCGATCCGAACGGCCATCCTCACCCTCGTCCTTCGTAGCGCAGCTCGACGGCACCACCGAGGCTCACGCGGTCACCGCGCTCGAGGGGCCGGCGCTGGATGCGCGTGCCGTTCACAAACGTACCATTCTCCGAGTTGACGTCGACGATTTCAACCCTTCTTGCGCGGGACTCGAGCTGCGCGTGGCTGCGCGAGACCCGGGCGTCCGGGAGGGTGATGTCGTTGTTGGCGGCGGCTCCCAGAGTGATCGGCAGGGCGAAGACCTCGTACGAGCAGCCTTTCTCCTCCCCGCTCTCCACCACGAGCCGGCAGATCCGCCGGGGGCGCAGGGCGAGCAGCGCGAGCGCGGCGATCGCCACCAGCGCCACGGGCGAGAGCCACACTCCGGGGGCCTGCCACCAGGCCGGATCCGTGACGTCCGCCTCGGCGAACGTCAGGTCGCCCGCGACCCGGTTGCCCCACGCCTGCGCCTCGACCACGAGCCGGTGTCCGCCGGCCCCGCCGGGGAGCGGCGCGTCGAAGCGCAGCCGGTAGGCTCCGCGGCCGCGCAGGACCAGCCGCTCCGCCGCGGGCGCCAGCTCCGCGGCCGAGGCGGCGAGCACGAGCGTGCCCCCGGTGCGCTCGGCGAGAGCGGCGAGGCGGTCGACCTCGCCCGTCCGGGCGCGCGACTCGATGAGCAGCACGGAGACCGGCACGCGGCGGCCGCGGGCCCGCGCGGCCGCGAGCACCTCGACCGGTCCGCGCGCGCCGCCCGCGTCCGCGCCGCGCGTGACGAGCCACATGCAGCGGCCCTCGCCGGCGCCGGCGCGCGCCGCGCGCCGGACTTCGCGATAGAGCGCGTCGTAGATCGGCGCCGGCGCGGCGCCGCCCGCCCCGCCGAGCGCCGGGCCCAGTCCCGCCGCGTCCGCGGCCGCGACCTCGAGCACCCGGCCGTCGCGCCCCAGGCTCACGACGCGCAGCCGGTCGCGGGGGCCGGCGTTCCGTCCCATCGCCGCGAGCAGCGGGGCGGCGGATCCCGCCGGACCGGAGGCGAGCAGCTCGGGATCCACGAGCACGGTCCAGGTCGTGCGCGGGTAGCGGGCCGCGAACGTGGTCAGGTCCAGCGCGGCGGCCCCGCGGCCGTCCTCGCTCACCGTGAAGTCCGAGGCCCGCAGCCCCGGCACGGGCACCCCCTCGGCATCGAGGACGGAGACCCAGACGGTCTGGTGCCGGCCGCCCGAGACCGCGAGCTGGTCGACGTGGATCGTGCTCACGACGCCGGGGGCGGCCGCCGCCCCGCGCGCGAGCAGCGCCGCGAGCGCGGCGAGGGCGAGCGATCGGAGCGCAGCTCTCACGTTCCGGCTCCGGGCACGCGGAAGCCGAAGCGCGCGGGCGCGCCCGCCATGATGCGGGCCGAGAAGATGCGGGCCACGTATCCGTTCGTTTCGTCCGGCAGCAGATGCTCGCGCACGAGGTACCAGTACTTCTGCGAAGAGGGCATCATCGGGTCGGGGATCTTCCGCATGGCGTTGCGCATCCCGGCGTCGCCCAGGTTGTACGCCGCCAGCGCGCACATGAACTGCTCGCGCCCGAAGGTGCGGATCAGGTTGCCGATGAACACCGTGCCGGCGCGGGTCGAGCGCACGGGATCCGTGCGCTCGTCGATGCCGTGCGCCGGATCCACCGCGAGGCCCAGCTCGCGCGCCTTCTCGGGCATGAGCTGCCACAGTCCGCGCGCGCCCGCCCCGCTGGTCGCGTGCGGATCGAGCCGGCTCTCGATCCAAGCCACGTACGAGAACACTTCGGGCAGATGGGCCTCACCCATCATCCGGGCGAGGATCGGCTGAACGCGCGGCGAACGGTCGAGGATGCCCTGGAACCAGGCCGGGCTCTCGCTGCACGCGCTGACGAAGGCCCACACCGTGTCGACGAAGCCCTGCGGCACGTCCTCGTCCTGGCCCAGCTCGATCGCGATGCGCTTGACCTCGTGCACCACGTAGTCGTGCGTCGAGAGCCCGGCCAGTCGCTGTTCCGATTGCTCCATGGTCCTCGGATCGAGCGCCGCCACGAAATCGAAT
>DATKKO010000052.1:0-5637 GCA_035542955.1 Terriglobales bacterium | reverse complement strand
TTTCCACGCCATCGCAGTCCTCCTTCGTTGGGAACGAGGAGCGGTTGCCGGCGGCCTCCCGTAGCCGCGGGCCTGGGCTGGGCGCGGGCGCTCCGAGGGAACGTTCGATGCGGACGAAACGAAAGTAGCCCGCGTTCCCTCGGAGTGTCAACCGTCGCGGCCGGTGCCGCTCCGGTGCTAACATGCCGCGCGACCGCGAAAGGAGCCCTCGTGAGCTGGACCCGTTCCGTCCCGCCCGAGCGCGCGAGCGAGCCGGTTCGAAGCCTGTATGAGAAGATCCGCGCCCGCTCCGGCGGGCGGGTGTCCGAACTTTGGCAAGCGCTCGCGCCCGACCCCGCGGCGCTGGAGGGGATCTTCGCGCTCGTGCGCGACCTCCTCGATCACCCGGCGCCGCTCACGCCGGCGCAGGCCGAGGCGATCGTGGTCGTGGTCTCGGCCACGAACGGGTGCGCCTACTGCGTCGCGCACCACGGGCCCAAGCTCGCCGCGGCGCTGGGCGACGAGGGTCTCGCCCACGCGGTGGCGCTCGACTATCGCGAGGCGAACCTGCCGGCGCGCGACCGGGTGCTCCTCGACCACGCCGTGGCGTTGACCTGCGAGCCCGGCGAGCGCACCGAGGAGGATGTCGAGCGCCTGCGCGATTACGGATTCGACGACGCCGCGATCCTGCGGGCCACCGCGATCGCCGCGCTCTTCAACCTGATCAATCGAATGGCGAGCCCGCTCGGCGTGGCGCTCGAGCCGGGCGTCGAGCCCTGGGAGTTCGGCGCGCAGAAGTGACCTCCCGCGCGCCGCCGACACGGCCGCTTCTGAGTCACTGAGCCGGGGCGTCTCCCATGTTCTTCGCACTCCTGTTCGCGGCGGTGGCGGTCCTCGCCGGCGCCATCGCCGCGGTCGCGGGATTCGGCATCGGCAGCCTGCTCACGCCCGTGCTCGCGCTGCGGGCCGGGACGAAGCTCGCGGTCGCCGCGATCGCGATCCCGCATCTGGTGGGCACCGCGCAGCGGTTCTGGATCCTGCGCCGGCACGTGGACCGGCGCGTCGTGCTCGGATTCGGGATCGCAAGCGCGGCCGGCGGGCTCGCGGGCGCGCTCCTCCACGCGCGAGCGTCGAGTCGCGCGCTCGCGGCCGTGTTCGGACTGCTGCTCCTGCTCGCGGGCCTCTCCGAGCTGACCGGCTGGATGCGCCGGGTCCGCTGGAGCCGCGGCGCCGCGTGGATCGCGGGCGCGGTCTCGGGCCTGCTCGGAGGTCTGGTGGGGAATCAGGGTGGGATCCGTTCGGCCGCCCTGCTCGGGTTCGACGTCCCGCGCGAATCGTTCGTCGCCACGGCCACGGCCATCGCGCTCTTCGTGGACGCGGCGCGACTGCCGGTGTACCTCGCGACCCAGGGACGCGAGATCGCGGCAGGGTGGCGCCCGCTGCTCGTCGCCGTCGTCGCGGTCGTGATCGGCACGTTCCTCGGCACGCGGCTGCTGAGCCGCATGCCGGAGCGCGTGTTCCGCCGGGCGGTCGCCGTGCTCCTCATCCTCCTCGGGATCTTCATGGTCGTCCGCGGCGGCCACTGAACATCCAGCGGGGCCGGCCCGAAGCCGGTCCGGGCCCTGCACTTCCCCGCGCGCCGTGCCTGCCGGGGTCCCGCCGGAACCTCTGCGTCCGCCTCGTCGGCATTTGCCCACCATGCGTCACACTTCTGCCACAGCTTCGGAGGTAGAAATGGACGTGCGGCGCGAAGGTTCGCGCACGCCCCCGAGGGACCCGATGGACGTTCGATTCGTGACGCGGAGCGACGAAGAGCTGGTGCGCATGGCGCAAGCCGGGGAGAGCCGCGGCTTCGACGAGCTGGTGCGGCGCTACCAGGGCAAGGTGTACCGGCTCTCGTACAAGATCCTGCGCCACGAGGAGGACGCGGCCGAGGCGCTCCAGGACGCGTTCCTCTCGGCCTATCGCGGGCTCCGCGCGTTCAAGTCGGAGGCCACGTTCTCGACCTGGCTCTATCGCATCGCGACCAACGCGGCCCTGATGAAGATCCGCAAGCGCCGGCCGAACCACGTCTCGCTCGAGCAGTCGGGAAGCGACGACAAGGGTCCCTTGCAGCTCCGCGACTGGTCGGCGCAGCCCGCGGAGGAGCTGCTGACCCGCGAGACCCGCGAGGTGATGGAGGAGGGCATGCGCGCGCTCCCGGCGCAGCTGCAAGCCGTGTTCGTGCTGCGGGACATCGAGGGTCTCTCGAGCGCGGAGGCCGCCGAGGTGCTCGGGCTCAGCGTCGCGGCCGTGAAATCGAGGCTGCACCGGGCGCGCCTCGCCCTTCGTGAGCGGCTCAACCGGTACTTCGGCGGCCGGACGACCGCGGAATCGCGAACGGGCAACCGCGCTCCGAGTCCGCGCGCCGACGACAGCTCGGGCGAGCGGCTGAAGTTCCGTCTCGCGTGACTGCGCGGCTGATCGTTCGTGCGCGATTTGACTCGATCGGGTCATCTTCGTGAAGGGGGAGTGCCAGAATCCCCCAACCGATCAGCGAAGCAGGGGCGCGGCCCGGGTCGCGCCTCCTCCTTTCCCGCGCGGGTGCGCGGCCAGCAGGTCCAGGGCGGCGAGTCATGGGACGACGGACGAAACTCTGGGTCGTGGTGCTGGCCGGTGGCGAAGGCACCCGGGTGGCGCACCTGACCACCAACCGGCGCGGGCAGCCGGTTCCCAAGCAGTTCTTCCGCATCCACGAGCACGGCTCGATGCTCCAGTGGACGCTCGACCGGGCCGCGCGCCACGCGGACCGGACGCGGGTCGTGGCACTCGTCTCGGATGCCCAGCGTCGCTGGTGGGAGCAGCAGCTCCACCCCCTGCTGCCCGAGAACATCCTCTCCCAGCCCGAGAACCGGGGGACCTCGGTCGCCCTGCTGCACGCGACCGTGCACGTGCTCCGGCACGAGCCCGGGGCCCGCATCCTGGTGCTGCCATCCGACCACTACGTCGCGGACGAGAGAGCCTTGGACGAGGCGATCGAGCGGGCCGTCGAGCACGCGCGCACGTCGCCCGAGAAGCTCGTCCTGCTCGGCGCCCGGCCCGACCTCGAGGACACGGAGTACGGCTGGATCGTGCCGGCCCCGGGGAGCGCGGGCGAGCCGACGCCGGTCGAGCGCTTCGTCGAGAAGCCCCCGCTGGACGAGGCCCGGAGCTGTCTCGAGCGCGGCGGAGTCTGGAACACGTTCGTGCTCGCCTTCACCGGCTGGGCGCTGATCCACGCCTTCCAGCGCGTGGTCCCCGACCTCTTCAACGCCTACATGTCCGCGCTCGACGGCGGACGGCTCGACGCCTACCTCGCGCGTCGCGCCTACGCGGACATGCCGTCCTACGACTTCGGCCGCGACGTGCTCGAGAAGATGACGGCGTCGCTGCGGCTGATCAGGCTGCCGGCCTGCGGCTGGACGGACCTGGGCACTCCCAGTCGGATGGAGCGCTGGCTCGCGGAGAGGAGCGGCCCGGCGCCGGCGTGAGGCGCGCAGGATGCGAAAACGAAATGCCCGGGGGCTCCGGACGCCCCCGGGCATTTGCCGCTTCGACGTGCCGGCGTCAGCCGATGCCCTGCTCCGCCGCGCCCTCGCTCTGGTTGACGAGATAGTTCTCGAGCCCGCTGCGCTCGATCACCGTCTCCTGCATCTCGGCCCAGTCCACGTGACCCTCCTCCATCTTGAGGATCTTCGTGAGCAGGTCCACCGAGGCCTGGTCCTTCGCCTCGCGCGCCAGCAGGACCGCAGCATTGTAGGACTTGACCGCGCCCAGCTCGTCGTCGTGGCCGATCTTGATCATCTCGGGCACGGTCTTGCCGATCTGCATGGGATTGAGCTTCGAGACCTGCGGGATGCCGTCGAGGAAGAGGATGCGCTCGATCAGCCACTCGGCGTGGTGCATCTCGTCCATCGCCTGCTTCTCGATGGCCTTGTGCAGCCGGCTGTACCCCCAGTTCGCGCACATCTCCGCGTGCAGCATGTACCGGTTGATGGCGGTGAGCTCCTCCGCCAGCAGCTTGTTCAGCTCCGCGAGAAGTTTGGCGTTGCCCTTCATGCTGGTCCTCCTGCCTGGTCCTCGGGGGGAATGTGCACAGCGCCGCGGCATGGTAGCGCAAGCGGGCTCGACAAGCACGGGCATCCGGCGAGCCGCCAGCGCGCGGCGTGGCGCATCGTCAGCGCGCGGGTCCCGATCCCATCGCCTCGCGATAGATCGCGATCAGGCGCTCGATGTGCCGCCCCGGCGCGCCGAGGTCGAGCACGCGCGCCCGGCCGGCTTCCGCCCAGCGCGCCGCCTCGGGATCCTCGAGCGCGCGCTTCACCGCCTCGGCCAGCGCGTGCGGGTCGCCGGGCGGGGCGAGGAGCCCCGTGCGTTCGTGCTCCACGATCTCGGGGATCGCGCCGATCCGCGAGGCCACCACGGGACGCGACTCGAGCAGGGCTTCGGCCGCCGCATAGCAGAAGTGCTCGTAGAAGAGCGAGGGCACGACCACCACGGCGGCGCCGCGGCGCAGCGCGGTGAGCGAAGCTTCGGGTCGATAGCCGAGCACCTTCAGGTTCGGCAGCGACGCGATCTGTGAGGCGAGCCATTCCCCGAGCGGCCCCTCGCCCACCACGACCAGCGGCACCGGCGCGAGCCGCATGGCGAGCGCCGGCAGAAGGCGCACACCCTTCTCGGTCGAGAGCCGGCCGGCGTACAGCACGTACGGGGTCGCCGGCTCGATCGGCTCGCCGGTCGCGGTCCGCGGAGCCGGGGCGGCGGCCGGCGCCGCGCCGCCCGGGTGCGTGATTCCCGCACCCGCGTCCACGCCGTGCGGGAGCAGTCGCAGGCGCGCGCGGTCGACCCCGAACGCGGCGGCCTTCTCGAGCACGAAGCTCGACGGCGCGATCCAGAGCCGCACCGCGCGATAGGCGCCGATCGCGGCGTGCAGGTAGGCCTCGACCATGCCCACGGCGCTCTTCGCCCGCGAGCCCTGCACGCATCCGATCGCGAACGAATGCCAGTGCCGGCCGCCCTTGCAGCGCTCGCAGGGCGCGCCGTGCGCGAACAGGATGCGATTCGTGCACCACGGCTTGAAGTCGTGGAGCGTCATCACCACCGGAACGCCGGCGCGCTCGAAGGGGCGCAGGATCGAGGGCGTGAGATAGCGGCTGGGCGCGTGCACGTGCGCCACCTCGGGGCGGAACTCGCTCACGATCGCCGCGGCCGCCGCTTCCGCGGGACGCGACCAGAGCGCGCGCGGGAGCTGCGCGAGCTGCCGGCCGAGCGGGGCGCCTTCGCCGTAGTCGGCGGCCGGGGCGAATCGCGCGCTCGTGGGGCTCGGGAGATTGCGCGGATCGCGGGTGGCGAGGTGCGCGATCTCGTGTCCGGCCGCGGCGAGCCAGCGGGACTCGTCGAGATAGGTGCGCTCGACGCCGCCGCGCAGATAGTGGAAGGCGTTGACCAGCAGGATCCGCATCGGGCCCCCGCTCAGCGCCTGCCCGGCCGAGAGGAGCCGCGCCGGCCCGCGGGTCCGCGTCGCGGCTCGGGCACGGGCCCCCCGGCGCCGCGTCCGCCGCGGGGCGGCACGTGCAGCCGCGGATCGCCCTTCCTCCTCCCCGGCAGCTCGGGCTCGGGCTGCGGCGGAACGGGACGCGG
>DATKKO010000051.1:0-5667 GCA_035542955.1 Terriglobales bacterium | reverse complement strand
CACCTCGAGGAACTCGCCGATGCTCTGCAGCGCCTGCTTGATGTTCTCCTGCGAGTTCGCGTACGAGAAGCGCAGATAGCCCTCGCCGTGAGTGCCGAACGCGGTGCCCGAGAGGCAGGCCACGCCCGCCTGCTCCATGAGCAGCCGCTCCAGCTCGGCGCTCTTCAGGCCGGTCTTCGTGATGTTCGGGAACACGTAGAACGCGCCGCGCGGCTTGAGGCACGAGATGCCGGGCAGCGCGTTCAGGCCCGCCACGATCAGCTCGCGGCGACGACGGAACTCCTCGACCATCGCCATCGCGTCGTTCTGCGGTCCGCTCAGGGCCGCCATGCCCGCGCGCTGCGTGAAGCTCGCGGTGCAGGAGACCGCGTTGGTCTGCAGCCGGCCGATGTGCGCGGCGAGGTCCTTGCGCATGATGCCGAAGCCGAGCCGCCAGCCGGTCATGGCGTAGGTCTTCGAGAAGCCGTCGAGCACCACGGTGCGCTCGGCCATGCCGGGCAGCGAGGCGATCGAGACGTGCCGGCCCTCGTAGAGCACGCGCCCGTAGATCTCGTCCGACAGCACCATGAAGTCGTGCTTGCGCGCGAGCGCGGCGATGCCCTCGATGGTCCCGGGCTTGAGCACGCCACCGGTCGGATTGTGCGGCGAGTTCAGGATCACGAGCTTCGTACGTTCGGTGATCTTGCTCGCGAAGTCCTCGAGATCGAGGTCGAACTCGTTCGACTCGAGCAGCGGCAGGTGCACCGCGCGCGCGCCGACGAAATCCACCACCGACTCGTAGATCGGGAACGCCGGGTTCGGCAGCAGCACGTCGTCGCCCGATTCGAGCAGGGAGAGCATGAGGTAGAACATGATCGGCTTGCCGCCCGGCGTGACGACCACATTCTCCCAGTCGCAGGGGATGCCGCGCTCGGCCTTCCAGATCTCCGCGATGAGCTTGCGGAACTCGGGGAGTCCCGGCGAAGGTCCGTAGTGCGTCCAGCCCTCGTCGAGCGCCTTGATCGCCGCATCGCGGATGTACTTGGGCGTGTCGAAATCGGGTTCGCCGATCTCGAGGTGGATGATCTTCTTGCCCTGCGCCTCGAGGGCCTTGGCCCGCGCCAGCACTTCGAAGGCGGACTCCGTCCCCAGGCGACTCATGCTCGCGGCGAGTTTCATGATGTTCCTCCGGATGGCATTCCCGCGGCCCGGCAGGCCGGTGCTCGTTCTCGCGACCGCGGCTAGCGGCTGCGGGCGCGTCGCGTCCAGTCCAACGTCCACTCTGGCCGAAGCGAGCCGCCCGTTCGCGATCCTGCCGGCGACGGCAGGTCGAGCGCGGCGTGGATCCTGCCGCCGGCTCCCGGTGCGCGCACCTCGAGGCGCGTGCGCCTTCCCGTGCCGGAGACGGCCCGCAACACCACTCGATCGCTCGCGGCCTCGGCCAGATAGAGGCTCTCGCCCGGGCGCACGCGATACGCCGAATGCGTGACGCCGAGCCCCGAGCCCGCCGGCCCTTCGATCTCGAGGCGCAACGCGGTCACGGTCCGCACGGCCTCGCGGCCGAACGGCTGCGCACCCAGCACCTCGTGTCGAAGGGCGAGAGCGACCCCGGCCGCCTCGCCGCGCCACTCTCCCCAGCCTCCCTGACGGAGGCCGGGATCGCGGCCGGTCGCGCGATGCGCGCCGTGACGCTCCTCGAAGCCGATTGCGAGCGACCCATGTTGATGGAAAGTCCGCTCGACATCAAGCGCCGTGCGCGCCCCCGAGCGGCCGGGCCGGAATCGCCACAACGCGGCCGACCAATGAGCCCGTCCCCGCGAGAACCGGCTCGCGAGGTCGAGCCCCATGACGCGCGACGGGCCGCTGCGGCTCGGCTCGGCCAGCGAGCTGAACCCGCTGTGCCCGCCGCGCGCCCAGGCGACCGCTTCCGCGCGCGCGAGCGAGCGCGTCAGCGCGGCTTCCCCACGCCAGCGTCCGCTTCGGTCGAAGGCCAACTCGTGCTCGACCGGTCCGCGCGCGAACGAGAGGCTGGTCTGGGCGCGACCGGAGCGATCCGCCAGCGTGCCGAAACCGAGCGTCCCGGCCGAGAGCCGCGCGCCCGCCAGATCGCGCTTGCCGAAGCGGCCATAGAGCGACTCGAACGTGCCGCTGCGGCCCGCGCGATACCAGGCCCCACGCCCGCTGCGCCCGCGAAAGGGCGTGCCGCCGCCCCGGTCGAGCGAGGCCGCGCTCCACGGCTCGGGCCGGGCGCCGAGCAGGAGCCCACGCCCCCATCGCGGCGCGAGACGGCCGACGCCCACGCGCCCCGCCAGCGTCCCGGTCTCGATCGAGCCGCCAGCGAGCGGATCGCCCGCGCCCTCGCGCACCGAGCCCCCGATCGCGCGATCGCTGAACCGCACGCGCCGCGTCTGTCGCGGCTTCGCCCCGGCCACGCCGCTCGCGCCCACGCCCAGCTCGATCGCGCCCTCCTCGATCGAGTCCGCGGGCTCGGCCGCGTAGTCCGTTCCCTCCTCCTCCTCGGGCGGCGGCTCGACAAACTCTCCGGCCGCGGGCACCGGGCCCGTCTCCTCGCACCGGGCCATGCCGCTCGGTGTGGGAACGAGCGCCAGCGCGAACAGGAGCGCGCCCGCGACGAGGGCCGCCGCTCTCGCCCGACCGTTCACGGCGGGGATCCGAGCAGGGCGATCCCGACGCGCACGGTCTCGCCCAGATCCGGATGGCTCTCGACCTCGCCCGAGACGACCAGCCAGCGCGCGCGCGCGGAGAGTCCGAAGCCGCCCCGCAGCGGGCGATCCCGCACGGTGGCCCACGCGGCCAGCGGTCCCGAGCGCAGCATGGCGCCCGCGGCGTGATCCGCGGGCGCGTCGCCCGACGGCGCTCCGCGCGCGACCCAGAACGCGAGACCGCCGCGCCCGGTCGAATCGCCGATCGCGTAGCGCGCGCCCAACTCCATGGGCCGATCCAGAGGGGGCGCCGTGCCTCCGGCCCAGGCCTGGGGCACGCTCGCCCACACGATCAGGTTCTCCGCGGGCGCGAGCCACGCGCCCCCGCCCGCTTCGAGGCCGGCGCGGTCCTCGAGATGGAGCGCGGCCTCGCTGCCCGGCGCGATCGTGCGGTCACGGCGTGCCACGGCGCGCAGAGCGACGCCGGCTCGTTCCCGCACGACGCCGAGCGCGGCGCCGGCCGCGTTCCAGCCGATCCCGGCCTCACCGGTCTGCGAGACGCCCGCGGCCACGCGCAACGCGCCGATCCCCGCGGCCGCCGCGATCGCGCGGGTCTCGAGATCAGGAAGCGCGAACCAGCGCGTGAACGCGGCCTCGGCCCCGGCGATCGAGCTCGGCGGCAGCCCGCTCTCGATGAACGCGCACGGCGCGTCCGCCGGACCCGGCGGAGCCGCGGAGCCGAAGTCCTGCGCGCGGGCGACGCTCGCGAGCGCGAGCAGGACGGCCGCGATCCGACAGGGCGCGCGCGGCTTCACGGCGCCCTGCCTTCGATGCGGATCGCGCTCGACTCCACGATCGGGTCGCCGCTCGGCGGGCGGGCGCGGGCGAGTGCCACGTAGACGCCGGGCGGGATCTCCGCCGCGCGCCAGGAGCGCTCGCCGCGTGGAGGCGCGTCGAACTCCGGGACCGGACGCGCGACGAGGCGCCCGGCGAGATCGTAGAGCTCGAGCGACACGCGCGAGCGCGGGCACGGCAGATCCCACGCCAGCCGCGCGGTCCCGTCCGCGCGCAGTCGACGCGGCGAGCAGGCGAAGCGCCGCGAGAGCGGGGTGGCCGCGACGGGCGGCGCGAGCGGCGTTCCCGTGGACGCCACCGAGGGCCACCAGCCTCCGTCGCGCCATTCGAGCGGAGTGCCCCCCGGCACGCCCGCGGCCGAATACGCGACCCGCTGGCACGGCGTGCCGTCCTCCTCGCGCAGCACGACGAGATCGGCCACGCCGCTCGAGTCGTCGCTGTTGTTGAGGATCGGCCACGGCCTCACCTGCCGCACCCGCGCCGTGTCGAGGCCGGGGAAGAGCGCGATCAGCGCGGCCCGGTCCTCCGCGAGCACGGCGAGACTCTCGGGAGCGAGCGCGCACGCCGCCGCGACTCCGCGGGTCGTTCCTCGATCGGAGAGCGTGAAGGCCGCGAGGTCGACCGGAGCGGCCGAGCGATTCCGCACCTCGACCCACTCGCCTTCGCCGCGTGCGGGATGGAACTGGATCTCGGTCAGCTCGAGCGGCCCCGGTCCCGCCCGCGCCAGCAGCGAATCCGCGTCGTCGTCCGGCGCCTCGTCGCCGGCGAGGACGACGGCCGCGCGCAATCGCCACTTGCCGGCCGCGAGGGTGATCGACTCGTCGAAGGCGATCGTGTCCCCCGCGGCCAGTGCGGCGCCGATCGCGTGCGTGACGAGCGGGATCGGCCCGGCCTCCGAGATCGCCGCGGCCGCGAGGCTCGCCTCGCCCGACGCGATCGATCCGGCCCCGGCATTCGCGATCCGGCCCGTGAGGCGGGCGCTCGCGCCGGGGTCCGGCTGCTCCGGCGCGAGCGCGAGCGAGCCCGCCACCAGCGCCAGATCGCGCCGCGGCTGGTTCGCCCGTCCGGGCGACGGCGCCGCCGCCCGGAAATCCATCGCGTTCGCTCCGAGATCCGCATCGTCGGGCATGCGCGCGAGCGACCGGCCTGCGGGCACGTCGACCGCCGGCGCGCCGCACGCATACTCCGCGAACTCCTGCGGGCCGTAGCCGACGACCTCGACCGCTCCGTCCGGCCACACGACCCGCACCGCGTCGGGCCCGTTCTGCAGATCGAGCGTGACGATCGACTGCGGAGCCGGCTGGACCTTCGCCCCGCCCACGACGAACCGTCCACCCGCGGCGACACTGTCGCCGGCGTGACCGGTCCAGCGCAGGGTCCAGCGGTTCGGGCCCGAGCCGTCCCCCGCCTCGATGCGCGCGCCCGCGAGCGAAAGGGCGCCGTCGTACGGGTTGTAGAACTCGAGGAACTCCGAGCCGGTGTCGTCGCCGATGGCGTCGTAGAACACCTCCGCGATCAGCGGATGGGCGGCGGGGGCGCAGAGAGCCGCGGCCCGTGCCTCGCGCGCGGCGTGCGCCGCGTCCCCCCGGGCACGGGGCGCGCCGAGCGAAGCAGCCGCGATCGCGACCCACAGCAGACACGCGAGTGCGGCGTCCCGCCGCGGCATTCGTGCTCCACGCGGGGGCGGACCGCCTGGACGTGATCGCAATGCGCGTGCCGTTCCGACGCGCGACCGCGCGGGGACTCCTTAAGGCAGCCCTCTCCGCCTCCGCAGGAACCACTCGAGGCTGAGGAGTCCCACGATCAGCGCGAAGATCCAGAGGGACTCCCAGAGACGGAACGACTCGAGCCGGCCGCGCGCCAGGGCGCGGGCGGGAAGCGAGCGCGCCCAGCGCTCGACGCGCGCGGCGCTCGTCACGCGGCCTCCGGTCGCGGAGGCCACCGCCGCGAGCGCGGCGCTGTCCGGCATGCTGCGCGCGATCTCGAGGCTCCAGCGATCGACCGCGAACTCGGTCGCCGCGTGTCCCAGCTCGCGGCCGCCGCGCACCGCCCGCGCGTTCAGCCGATAGCGCCCCGCGGGCAGGGCGTCGAGCACGGCCTCGTACGACCCGGCCGCGCGCGCCGCGAACGCGACCGGGCGCGAGCGGCCATCCGCGTCCTGCGCCTCGCC
>DATKKO010000050.1:0-4008 GCA_035542955.1 Terriglobales bacterium | reverse complement strand
CAGCGCCAGGAGCACGGCCGGGAGTGGCGCGAGCCTGGCCAGGTAGCGCAGGAGGTTCAGTCCGCCCAGGACCCAGGCGAGAGCGGAGAGCGCGGCCGCGAGCCAGCCGCGGCGTTCGCCGAGCGCCCACGCCACCACGGGCGCCGGCGCCACCCAGGTGAGCGCGGGGATGGGATGCAGGCCGGTGCCGTAGAAGAGCGCGGCACCGCTCGCGGCGGCGGCGGCCATACCGATGGCGAGACGGCCGGCACGCGACGGATCCCCGGCGGGCTCCGCCTTCCCTCCGCGACGCTGGTACAACATACTCGAATCGCTACGCCTTGCTGGTGATCGTCGTCAAGATCCGCGCGAACCATCGTCCGTGAGGAGACTCGAATGAGCGAGAACCCGGTCTTCGATGCCGTCTTCCAATCCTGGCGCACCAGCGTGATCCGGACCGCGTGCGGCCTCGGCGTGTTCTCGCGGCTCGAGAATGGTCCCCTGAGCGCCGGGGCGCTCGCGCTGGAACTGGGCTGCGTGCCGCGCCTGCTCGAGGCCGTGCTCGACGCGTGCGTGGGAATGGGCCTCCTGACGCGCGCGGCCGCGTGCTATCGCAACAGCCACCTGAGCGGAGCCTATCTCGTCGAGGGCCGTCCCCTCTACCTCGGCCACATCCTCGAGGTGCAGGCGCGCGACGCGGCGCTGTGGGACCGGCTGCTCGACGTGGTGAGGACCGGCGAGGTCCCCCGCGTGCGGGCGGGAGCCGCCGAGGACGATCCGGTTTTCACCATGGCCATGAACGATCTGGGCGCGCACGAGGAAGCGGAGACTCTGGCCGGCGCGGTGGACCTGTCCGGATGCTGCACGCTGCTGGACGTGGGCTGCGGCTCGGGCCTGTACGCGATCGCCCTGTGCAGGCGCAACCCGCGGCTCCGCGCGACGCTGATCGATCGCGAGCAGGTCCTGCGCACGACGCGGGCGATGGTCGCCGCGAGCGGGATGGCCGAGCGGATCGAGACCCGCGCCGCGGACATGAGGGAGTGCGACTTCGGCAGCGAGCGCGACGCGATTCTGCTCTCCGACTCGCTGTACGACGATCACGACGTGGCGAGGCGCGTCCTGCGCGCCGTGCACGCGGCGCTCGCTCCCGGCGGCAGGGTGATCGTCCGCGGCTACTACCCCGATCCGGGCGAATCCGAGTCTGCGTTCGGCGCGCTCTTCCGGCTCAACCTGCTGATCTCGGACCCGGCCCGTACGCCGCCGACCGCGCCCGACGTGGCCGCCCTGCTCGCCGAGAACAGGTTCGTCGACATCCGCCGCTTCCCGCTCACGGAGCGCTCGACGTGCCTGCTCGGGAACCGGCCCGTGTGAGAGCGAAGACGACCTCGTCGCCCTCGTAGGCGAATGCCACGTTCCAGCCGGCGTTCGCGGCACGGTCGCGCCAGATCGTCTCGAAGAGGGCGCGGTAGTCGGCTTCGGAGATCTCCGTGCGCAGGTGCGTGGTGCGCCGGTAGAGCTCGAACCACCTCGGCGCGAGGCGCACGCGGGCCGCGCTGTCGGCGAGGGCCTCCAGCGTCACCTTCTGCCCGCGCAGGTTCGCCTGCTCCCAGCAGAGATAGAGGACGAAGGCCCGCTGCGGCGGCACGAAGGGCACCCAGGTCCGCGCGGCCAGCGCGTAGCCCGCGCCGTCGACGAACCAGCTCCGCGCGGCCTCGGCTCCCTTCTCGCGGGCGAGCGTGACGTAGTGCGCGATGTCGAGTGAGGTCTGGAGCTCGTCGCGCATCCAGGCCTTTCGCTCCTCGGGCAGATCGGGGAACGACGACACGGGCGGC
The DNA here is from genome assembly GCA_035542955.1 of Terriglobales bacterium. Lineage (GTDB taxonomy): Bacteria > Eisenbacteria > RBG-16-71-46 > RBG-16-71-46 > RBG-16-71-46 > JANXPZ01. Next base: position 2,197 of record DATKKO010000050.1, on the reverse strand, counting down.
GGGCCGAGGCGATCGAGCCGCAGGACGATGGACTCGAGGTGCTGGAAGTACCAGCGCTCCCCCCGCGTGAGGAAGGTGAAGCAGAACGTCGCGTGTCCCGTGGCGCCGCCCTGCTGGAAGACGAGGGGCGCCACGAAGTGGACCTGATCGCCGACGCGGAAGACCTCGGGTGCAGTCGTGCACGAGTCCCAGAGCAGCAGGCCGCGCATGCCCTCGAGCGCGGCCATCAGCGGCGCGCGCTGGGCGGGGTCGTAGGTCCGAACACGGCTCGTGTCCGCCATGCCGCCGCCCCGCAGCTCCTTCATGAATTCGCGCCAGATCGCGAGATCGTCGGCGCGCACGTGCGACGCGCCCCCGGCCAGCAGCATCATTGCGATCGCTGCCGCGATCGCGTTCCCGATCCTCGTTGCCATCCTCATGCGGCCTCCATCGGCGCGAGCACGGCTGCCCAGCTGCGCGCGATCGCGGGTCTGGACTCGACGATGAACCCCGCGGTCCGATCCCGGGATCAACGCACCTGAGCGATCAGCAGCGTCAGATCGTCGGCGGAGCCGGCCTCGCAGTAGTCCTGCACCTCCTTCAGCACACCGTCCACGATGCGCGCCGCCGCGCCGCCGGTCAGCCCGCGAAGAGACGCGAGAAGCCGGGACTCACCGAACGGCTCGTCGCCTCGCATGGCTTCGGTGAGGCCGTCGCTGTAGATCGCGAGGAGATCGCCCGGAACGAGCTGGATGGATTCTGCCGAGCAGGCCCAATCCTCGAAGGCGCCGATCACCGTCGCCGTCGCGCCCAGCATCACGACGCGGCCGTCTCGGCGCAAGCAGATCGCTGGATTGTGGCCGCAGCTCACGTAGGTGAGCCGGCGCGCGGCGTCCTCGTAGAGTCCGAAGAACAGCGTGGCGAAGTGTCCCGGGTCCGTTGAGCTCCACAGCATCCGGTTGATCCGCCGGAGGCATTGCACCGGGTCCTCCGGGGTGAGCCCGATCTGCCCGCGCAGGTGGGCCTGCTGGTTGGCCATCAGCAGCGCCGCGTGGATTCCCTTGCCCGAGACGTCGGCGAGCGCGAGCCCGACGCGCCCCGGTCCGAGATCGAGCACGTCGTAGAAATCGCCGCCCACGGCGCGCGCCTGGATGCAGCGCGCGGCCACCTCCAGGCTCTCGAGCTGCGGGAGGGACTGCGGCAGGAGCCGATCCTGCACGTCGCGCGCGATCGACATCTCGCGGGCCGCGCGCCGCTCGGCCTCCATGCGCTCCGCGATCTCTTCCGCGAGCCGGATGTTCTCCAGCGCCATGCCGGCCTGACTCGCCACCGAGGCGAGCAGGCGCTTGTCCTCGCCCGAGTACGGCTCCTCCGAGCGGCGGGCGCCGAGGACCAGCAGGCCGGCCAGGCCGCTGTCCCGCGCGGTAATGGGCACGAGGCAGTCCGGCCGAAGCGCGGCGAGCCGCGGCGGCAGCTCCCTGGCGTCCGCTTCCAGCGGCGGCGCCTCCCAGGGCTGGGATCGTTCCGCGAGCCGCAGGAGGAAAGGGTCGCCAGCCGGCAGCGAAGTCTCTCCGTCGTGGCCGGAGCTCAGCGTGTCCGCGGAATCACGCAGGAACACGGAGAGCGATCCCGGCTGCAGCGCCTCGCGCAGATGGCGCTCGAGCAGCTCCGCCAGCTCCTCGCGCCCGGTCGTCCGTGAGGTCCGCCGCGCCAGGTCCTCGAGGATGATGCGGGCGTCATATGCGCCGCGGAAGAACGCGCGATCGATCCGCGCGCGCATCTGGCGCTGCACGCTCGCGCCGCCCCACAGCAGGAGACCGCCGAAGCCCGTGCCCAGACCGATGCCGAGCGGCACGGCGAGATCGCGCGCCGGGCGCAGGTAGCGCGTGAACGAGGCCGCGAACAGCATGGCGAGCACCAGGGTGACGAGGAGCAGCAGCATGAACGAGCCGCGCAGTACGAGCAGGTAGCGAGCGCCGCGCCGCAGGAGCACGGGGATGTCGAGAGCGCGATGCCGCAGGATGGCGTAGGCGAACGAGAGCGGGAAGACGGCGAGCAGGCCGACGTCGAGGAGCGCGGACAGCCACAGCGGCTCCGCGTAGCCGAGCTGCCGGGCCACCGCGAGGCCGAGGCTGGGCGTGACCCCCAGGATCGTCCCCCAGAACACGACACGGATGCGGCGCCGCGAGTCGGCGTCGCGGAGAGTGAACCGGTTCCA
>DATKKO010000049.1:0-8549 GCA_035542955.1 Terriglobales bacterium | reverse complement strand
TCGCGTCCGCAGCAGCGCGTTCATGAACAGGCCGGGCTGAGGTCCTCCGAGTGCCCCTCGCTCGTCGGGTCCGGGAGCACCCTTTCATGTCGGATTCCCTCGAGACGCGGGGCTCTGTCGAGAGCGTCGTCCCCCGCGACCGCATCCTGGCGCGGCTTCGTGCCGCGTGCGCGGCGTTCGCGGGCGAGCCCGATCCGGGCGCGGCCACGGAGATCCTCGCGCCGCTCGTCACGTGGACGGCCGCGGGCCGCGGCTCGATCCTCGCGCTGCGTCCCGATTCCGGACGCCTCGCCATCGTCGCCGCGGTGGGGCTCGAGAGCGGGCTCGTCGGCCGTGAGATCGCGCCGCGACCGCGGAGCATCTCGGAGTGGGTGTTCCGCAACCGGCGCGGCCTGATCTTGAACGGCGAGGTGCGCGACAGGCGCTTCGAGGCCAGCCCCGATTCCTCGGCGATCGAATCGGCGCTTTGCCTCCCGCTGCTCCACGACGGCCTGCCGGTCGGGGTCGTGAACCTGGCCCGCGTCTCCCCCGCTCCCGTGTTCACCGAGAACGAGATGGCCGGGCTCGAATCCCATCTCGCGCCGGTCGCGCAGGCGCTGGCCGCGTCGCAACGCGCGCGCCTGTGGCGCGGGTCGGCGGCCGCGCTCGAGCGCCGCTCGTTCGGCGCGGGCAGCCCACTCCTGCCTCCGGGACGCACCGAGCTGCTCGCCTACGAGCTGGCGCTCACGCATCGCGCGGCGGCCGTGCCCGCGGGCGATCTGTGCGATCGCGTGCCGCACACGACCGGCGATCAGTCGCTGATCGCGATCGATCCGCCGGGATCGGGCGGGCTCGCGGCGGCGACCGCGGCGTTCGTGCAGGGAGCGTTCGTCACGCTGGCGGCGCCCGAGCGCTCGGCCTCGGGTCTCGCGGCGCGGCTCGGCGCCGAGCTTCACCAGCGCCTCGGCCCCGGGCGCGCCACCGCGGCCTGGATCGCGCAGCTCTCCCCGCGGGGCGATCTCTCCTACTGCAACGCCGGACACGCGTGGCCGCTCTGGCTCCCGGCCGACGGGGGCGAGGCGGTCTTCCTCCGCTGCGGCGGTCCGCCGCTCGGCGCGCTGCCCACGGCGCGCTACGAGGAGGAGAGCCTGCGCCTGCTGCCGGGCGACGTCGTGCTCGTGGCGAGCAACGGCGTGCTCGGCGCGCGCGGGGCCGCGGACGAGCCCTTCGAGGGGCACCGTCTCGCCGAGCTGCTCTCGCCGCTCCCCGCCGCGCCGCTCGAGCGGCTGGTCGAGCAGGTGCTCGAGGCGGCGGAGGAGCACTCGGGGCGCCCGGTGCCGGCGGACGATCGCACCGTGCTCGCGCTCCGATTCGCGCCGGAGCGATAGGCCGCCGCTCCCCGCGCGCGCTTCGGCCAGGGGGTGGAAGCTCCCCCGCGCCCCTGCTAATGTTCCTGCCCGCATGAAGCGCGTATTCCTCGAGACCTACGGCTGCCAGATGAACGTGGCCGACAGCGAGCTGATGGCCGGCGTGCTCGAGCGCGCCGGGCTGGCCCTCGTCGATCGCCCCGAGGACGCGGACGCGGTGCTCCTCAACACCTGCGCGATCCGCGAGCACGCGGAGCAGCGCGTGCTCGGCCGTCTCTCCGAGTTCGCGCGACTGAAGAGGCGCCGCCCCGGGCTCGTCGTGGGCGTCACCGGCTGCATGGCTCAGCATCTCCGCCGCCGTCTCCTCGACCGGGCGCGCGGGCTCGACCTCGTCGTGGGACCCGACGGCTATCGTCATCTCCCGGAGCTGCTCGAGCGTGCCTCGCGCGAGCCGGTCGCGATGGTGCGGCCGGACCGCGACGAGACCTATGGCGATCTCGAGCCGAGGCGCGAGCCGGGCGTGCGCGCCTGGGTCACGATCCAGCGCGGCTGCGACCGCTTCTGCGCCTACTGCGTCGTGCCCTACACCCGCGGCCGCGATCGCAGCCTGCCGCTCGACGGCATCCTGCGCGAGGTGCGGAACGCGGCGGCGCGCGGCTATCGCGAGGTCGTGTTCCTCGGCCAGACGGTGAACTCGTGGCGCGACGGCGACCGCGACTTCGCCGACCTGCTGCGCGCCGCCCGCGCGATCGAGGGCCTGCGGCGCATCCGCTTCACCTCGCCGCATCCCGTCCACGTGAGCGAGCGGTTGATCGAGGTCATGGCCGAGGGCGACGCGGTCTGCCCGCATCTGCACCTGCCGCTCCAGTCGGCGTCGGATCGCGTGCTCGAGGCGATGGGGCGCGGCCACACGATCGCGCAGTACCGGGACGTGGTCGCGCGGCTGCGTGCGGCCGTCCCCGATCTCGCGCTCTCGACCGACGTGATCGTCGGCTTCCCGGGCGAGACCGCGGACGACTACGAGCGCACGCTGGACTTCCTGCGCGAGACGCGCTTCGACGGCGCGTTCCTCTTCAAGTACTCGGCGCGGCCGGACACGCGCGCATACGGGCGGCCGGAGACGGTGAGCGAGCCGGAGAAGGGCGCGCGGCTCGCGCACGCGATCGAGCTGCAGCAGGCGATCGCCGCGGCGTGCAACGACCGCTGGATCAGCCGCGAGGTGGAGGTGCTGGTCGAGGGTCCGGCGCGCCGCAATCCCTCCCAGCTCTACGGCCGCACGCCCCAGTTCAAGGCCGCCGTGTTCCCCGCCGACGGCACGCCCGCCGGGGCGCTGCGGCGGATCCGCGTGACCGGCGCGACCGCGGTCACCCTGCTCGGAACGGCGTCGCCCGCGGGCGGCGCGGCTCCCGATTCGCACGAGGCGCATGGCTGAGGACGCGCGCCGCGCGTCTGCTCCTTCCCCGCGCCGCGAGCTGCTCGTCCTCCTCGTCGCGGCGCTGGCGCTGTTCACCGCCAACATCGCCGCCCTGTCCCTGCCCTCGCTCGACGACTGCTTCTACGCGCGCGAAGGCGTGGAGATGGCGCGGCGCGGCGCCTTCTTCACCGTGCGCTGGAACGGGGGCCTGAACTTCGACTACCCCTCGCTCCAGATCTGGATCCTGTCGCGCTCGTTCGCGCTCCTCGGCGTCAGCGATCTCGCGGCGCGCCTGCCGAGCGTGCTCATGGCGCTCGCGATCCTGCTCATGACCTGGCGCATCGGCCGGCGCGCGGTCGGCCCCGCGGCCGCCGTGGCCGGCGCGGCCCTGCTCGCGATCGCGCCGTACTTCGTGAACGGGGCGCGGCGCTGCATGATGGACGTGCCGCTCGCCTTCTGGATCACGCTTGCCATGCTGGTCCTGATCGAGGGCCGGCGCCGGCCGTGGGCGCACGCGCTGCTCGCGCTCCCGCTCGGCGCCGCCGTGCTGACGAAGAGCGTGCTCGGCCTGCTGCCGCTCGCGGTGCTCGCCGCCGCGGTCGCGCTCAGTCGATCGTGGCGCGCCGCGCTGCGGCGGCCCTGGATCTGGCTCGGACTCGTCGCCGGGCTCGCGATCGGCGCGTCGTGGAGCGCGTGGGAATGGCGCCGCTTCGGACCCGGCGTCCTGCGCCGCCACTACTTCGGACAGATCGGCGGGTTCGCCGGCCGCCGATTGGGCTGGCTCGCGCGTTTCGGCGGCTATCCCCTGCTCGCGCTGCGCGACTTCGAGCCCATGTTCCTGCCCGCCCTGCCGGGGATCGTGCGCGCAGCGCGGCGCGAGCTGCGCGAGCACGATCCCGACCGGCTCCTGCTCCTGCTCTGGGCCGTGCTGCCGTTCGTCCTCTATCCCCTGTCGGGCACGCAGACCTCGCGCTACCTCTTCCCCATCTTCCCGCCTCTGGCCCTGCTCGGCGGCGCGTGGCTCGACGAGGCGCTGCCCCGCTTCGCGCGCTTCTTCCGCGCGCGGCTCGCGCCCGCGCTCGCGATCGCCGCCGCGCTCCTCTTCTGGTTCGCGCCCCGGACGCTCACGATCCAGAGCAACCAGCTCTTCAAGGACGAGCAGCGGCGGATCCGTGCGCTGGTCGCGCCGGGCGAGCCGATCGCATTCCTCGGCACGCGCTACTGGAGCTACGCGAATCCGCTCATGTTCTACGCGGAGCGGCTGCTCGAGACTCCGTCCTCGAGCGCGGCGGAAGCCGTGGCGCGGGCACGGGCGCATCCCGCGCGCGTGCTGCTCTGCGGGGCCGGCCGTCTCGCGGAGGTCCGCGCCGAGTCGCCGACGGTCGAGATCCTGTTCCGATCCGGCGACTGGGCGATGGTGCGCGTGCCCGCGCACGACCAGGCCGGGAGCATTGACGGCGGGTGAGTTCGAGCGCCCAGCCAGCGCTCAGTCGGCTGCGTTCGCCCGATCCCAGGCCGCGAGGCCCGCGCCGATCGTGCCCGCGGCCTCGCCGAGCGCGGCCCGCTCGATGCGCACGCCGGCGTGGGACGGCAGGGCGTAGCGCGCCACCGCCTCGCGCAGCGGGGCGAGCAGCAGCTCGCCCGAGTTCGCAACCCCGCCTCCGATCACCACCACGTCCGGGTTGAGGATCTGCACGGCGATCGCGATGGTCGCGCCCAGCCGATCGGCCTGGCGGGCGACGAGAGCCGAAGCGCGCGGCTCGCCCGCCGCGGCGAGCGCGTAGACCTGGGCCGGACTCTCGATCGCGAGCCCCGCCTCTCTCGCGCGCGCGACGAGCCCGGGCCCCGAGCACTCGGGCTCGACGCATCCCGGCACGCCGCAGGCGCAGGGGATCCGGCCGTCGAGCGGCAGATGTCCGATCTCGCCTGCGCCGCCGCGCGCGCCGTGCACGACGCGGCCGCGATCGACGATGCCGCAGCCGACGCCCGTGCCCATGGTGATCGTGAGCGAGACGCGCGCGTCGCGCGCGGCCCCCAGCCGATGCTCAGCGAGCGCGGCGAAGTTCGCGTCGTTGTCGACCACCACCGGGCCGCCGAAGAGCGACTGCACGCTGGTCCGCAGCGGGAACGACTCCCAGTGCCGCAGGTGCGCGGTGCGGCCGACGAGGCAGCCCTCCTCGGGATCGATCGCCCCCGGACAGCCGAGCCCGAGCGCGATCACGCGCCCCGGCGCGCTCGCGGCGAGACCCTCGATGGCCTGGCGCAGCGCGTCGATCGGCGCCTGCGCGCTCTCGTCCACGCGCGAGGGGCTGTGCGTGTACGCGGACAGCTCTCCTGACGCGGAGACGAGCCCGCCCTTCAGGTTCGTGCCGCCGAGATCGAGTCCGATGGCGAACGCCGGTTCCATCGTGATGACCCGAACGTAGCACATCACACTCGACGGATGACGGCAGCCGTGGCAGTCTGCGCCGGTGCGGGTCCTCCCTCCGCTGCTGGCCGCGGCCGTGCTGCTCGCCGCCTCTCCCGTCCCCGTCGCCTCGCCCGAGGCGGCCCCGCGCCCCGCGTTCCCCGCGCGCCTCGCGTTCCCCGCGCGCCTCGCGTTCCAAGAGCTGCGCGGCCCCGTGCGGATCGTCACCGACCGGTACGGGATCCCGCACATCCGCGCCGCGAACCTGCCGGATCTCTACTTCGCGTGGGGCTTCGTCACCGCGCGCGATCGTCTGTGGCAGATCCTCTCCCGCCGCGAGGCCATGCGCGGCCGGCTCTGGCGCTGGCGGGGCAATCGCGCGGTGGGGGATGACGCGGGCGCGCAGCTCTTCGAGTTCGATCGCCTCGACGCCGCGATCTGGGACGACGCGCGCCGCGTGCCCGCGGCGGCCGAGGCGATCGGCCGCTACTGCGCGGGCGTGAACGCGTACCTCGCGTTGTGCCGGCGCGGCGCGGTTGCCTGGCCGCCCGAGATCCGCCGCCTGCGCGGCCGGCCCGAAGACTGGGCGCCGCGCGACGTCGTGGGCGTGATGATCGCGATGGGCGCCGCGCTCGATCTCGCGGCTCCGCAGCTCGAGGAGCGGCGCCAGATCGAACGACATGGCCTCGACTGGCTCGAACGCCGCCATCGCTTCGACGACCTCTGGCCCTACGTCACGATCCCCGACCACGCTGCGCGGGGTGCCCGCGCGGCGGCGGGCCTGTGCCACGGCGCGCGAGCGGAGGCCGCGGTCGCGGAGCCGCCGCTGATCGATCCCGGTCCCCGCCTGCTCGCGAGCGCGCGGCGCGCGCTCGGGGACGCGGCCCTCGACCCCGCGGGCGATCTCGACCGGGGAGCGAGCAACCTGTTTGCCGTGGGCCCCGGCCGCAGCGCGAGCGGCTTCCCGATCCTCGCCAACGATCCACATCTGGGACTCGCCACTCCCAGTCCCCTGCACCTCGTCCACGTCACCGTGCCGGGCGTGATCGATGCCGCGGGCGCCTGCGTCCCCGGAATGCCGAGCATCGTCGTCGGGCGCAATGCCCGCTGCGCGTGGGGAACCACGTCGCTGAACGGATCGGTCACCGATGTCTGGGCCGACAGCCTGTCGCGCGACGGCCACCGCGTGCTCTGGCGCGGGCGCTGGGTTCCGATCCGCGAGGAGCCGTTTGATCTCGCGTACCGCGTGCTCGGCGTCCCGATCCCGGTCGGGCTGCTGGGCCAGAAGCGGCGCTATACGCCGCACGGGCCGGTGATCGCGATGGATCGCCGGCGCGGCGTCGCGCTGAGCCTGCGCTGGGCGGGCGATCGCCCGCACGTGGACGTGGCCCGGCTGCTGGCGATCCCGCGCTCGTCGACGGCAGCCGAGGTGTGCGCGGGATTCCGCGCGCTCACCACGCCGACGCTGAACGTGGTGGCCGCCGATCGTGACGGCCACGTGCGCTACCAGACCGTGGGCTGCGTGCCGTGGCGCGGGTTCCGGGAGCCCCGCGGCGTGCTGCCCGGCGACGGTCGCTGGGAATGGAAGGGGATCATCCCCGCCGACGAGATGCCCGCGTGGGACGTGCCGCGCTCGGGCTTCGTGGTGAACTCGAACAACGCTCCGCGCTCCGCCCGCGCCGACGATCGGTTCAGCGGCTACGACTTCGCGCAGGACCGCGCCCTGCGGATCGACCAGCGCCTGCGCGGCGACGCGAGCCTCACCAGCGCGGACATGCGCAGCGTGCAGAACGACGTGGACTCGCGGCTCGCCCGCCGCACCGTGCCGTTGCTGCTCGCCTGCGCCGACTCGCTGCGCGGCGCGCTCGACCCGCGCCTGCGCGCGGCGCTCGACACGCTCCGCCGCTGGGACTTCGTCGCGCGGCGCTCGCGCGTGGCGCCGACGCTGTGGCGCGGCTGGTACGGCGCGTACCTGCGGCGCTCGAACTTCGAAGGAGTGCCCGGACTCGCCTGGGCCGCGCTCGCGGGCCGGGCGCCGGACGCGCTGGCGGAACCGCGCTCCGGCCGCCCCGAGCGACCCGCCGTGGCGGCCGTCGAGGCGTTGCGCCTCGGCCTCGCCGAGCTGAAGAAGCTGCTCGGCGCCGATCCCACGCGCTGCGTCTACGGCCGCGCGCATCGGGCGCGGTTCCGGCACGATCTCGGCCGCGATCTGCGCGTGCCCGGCTGGGAACCCGCGCCCGTTCCGGTGGACGGCGATCTGGGCACGCCCTGCGTCGGCTCGTCGCGGCTGCCCTGGAATCGGTGGGTCGGCCATGGACCAGTGCTGAGGATGGTCGTGGACCTCGTTTCGGATTCCTGCTTCGTGGTCCTGCCGCCCGGCAACTCCGGCGACCCCGCGAGCCCGCACGCGCGCGACATGCTCGCGCTCTGGGCTGCGCACGGCACGGTGCCGCTCCACCTCTCGTGGGCGCGGATCGAGAGACTCGGGGAGAGCGCCCTCGAGCTGGACCCGGCCGCGCGCGGGCGCTGAATCGCTCCGGTCGCCGAATCGATCCTCGCGGGCGCCGGGCGATCGTGATAGCGTTCGCTCGGGAGCACGCTTGTCGCCGCGTGGCCGCCGAAGCCGATGGGGCCGCTTGGCCCGCTCCCGCGGGGCCCGCGGGCCGGCCGAGATGGCGTGCACGCCGAACCTGGAGGGAAGGAGACTGGGTGATGCGGACACTCGCATTCCTGCTGCTGATCGTCACGCTGGCCGTTCCCACGCGCGCCATGGCCCGAATCAGGCCGTGGGTGGGCATCGACGGCATGTGGTCTTCGTACGCGATGAAGGACGTGAATGCGCTCGTGCACGAGCTGAACGCCGGCATCGCAGGGTCCGGTCTGTCGTCATCGGTCGACGAGATCAAGTACGGGCTCGGCTTCGGGGGCAGGCTCGGACTCGAGTTCAGCGCTCCGCTCACGATCGGGGTCGGCTACGAACGCCTCACGGCCACGAGCGGACTGAGCCCGGTGGCCACGCTGGAGAACCCGGCCAACGCCTACTGTGGGTTCCTCGAAGGGAGGATGCCGCTGGGCAAGACGGGCAGCCTGCGCCTCGGGGTCGCGGGGGGCGTGGTGTCCGAAGCGGGCCAGTACGACTTCACCATGCCGGGGTTCAGCCAGGACACGAAGGTCACGGGCAGCGGCCCGCTGTACGAGATCTATCTGGGAAGCTCCGCCTGGGCCTTGCCTCGTTTCGGCATCACGGGCTCGCTGGGCTATCGCCACGCCCGAATCGGAGAGGTGAAAGCGGAGGCCGAAGGCATTAGCTGGACCGTCCGCAACGCCGCGGGAGCCGATTTCTCGACCGACTACAGCGGCCCCTTCGCGCGCGTGGGGCTGA
>DATKKO010000048.1:0-4575 GCA_035542955.1 Terriglobales bacterium | reverse complement strand
CGGCAGCCTCACCGGCTCGGTCGACTACAGCGCGTTCCAGCTCACCGCCTTCGCGCACTGGCTGCCCGGCCTGGGGCCGCTCCAGAGAGTCTCGGTCGGGCCCGCGATGGTGAACGCCCACGGCGATCTCTCGGTGACCGGCGGAGGCGCGGGCTTCAGCGACCTCGCCGTGGGCAGCACCGGGTTCGCGGTCGCGGGCCAGATCACCCTGATGCCGCCCCGGCCCGCGCCGGTCCGGCTCGGTCTCGAGCTGGGAGGGCGCAAGGCGTTCCTCCCGGGCCAGGACTGGAACCTGTTCTCGGTCAGGCTCACGGTCCACTACTAGAAGAGGAGCGAGCGCGCCGGCGCGGGAAGCGTGCGCTGTCGCGCGCCGGCCGGTTTTGACACCCCGCCGTGCCCTCAGTAGACTTCCCGGCTCGAGCTCCTTCGGGGCGGGGTGCAAAGTCCCCACCGGCGGTACAGCCCGCGAGCGGATGCGCCGGGCGTCCGGTTTCCGGACGCGCGGCCTGACGCAGACCCGGTGAGACTCCGGGGCCGACCGTGACAGTCGGGATGGAAGAAGGAGATCCAGCCGGGCACCCACGCGAAGCGTGGGTCGGGTTGCCGCGCCCGCCGTTCCGCCCATCCGCCCCGTGGCGCTCCGCGCCGCGGGGATTTTCGTTGGCCTTCGGACGAGGAGGATCATGCTTCGGGTGAAGCCCGACGAGGCGCGATTCATGAGCCTCGCGCTGCGTCTGGCGGAGCGGGGTCGCGGCACGACCAGCCCGAACCCGATCGTGGGCGCGGTCGTGGTGCGCGACGGCCGGGTGGTGGGCAGCGGCTGGCACGAGCGCGCGGGCGCCGATCACGCGGAGGTGGTCGCGCTGCGCCGCGCCGGCTCGCGCGCGCGCGGCGCCACGCTCTACTGCACGCTCGAGCCGTGCGCGCACCAGGGTCGCACGCCACCCTGCGTCGAGGCGATCCTCGAGGCCGGCATCCGGCGCTGCGTGGTGGCGGTGCGGGATCCCCATCGGATCGTGAACGGCCGCGGACTGCGCCGGCTGCGGGCCGCGGGCGTGCGCATCTCGGTGGGGCTGCTCGAGAGCGAGGCCCGCGCGGCCCTCGGCGGCTACTGGCTCACGCACACCCGGGGCCGGCCGCGCGTGACGTGGAAGCTGGCCGTGACGCTGGACGGCAAGGTCGCGGACCGCGCGCGCCGCTCGCGCTGGATCACCGGGCCCGCGGCGAGGCGGCTCGTGCACCGGCTGCGCGCGGAGGCGGACGCCGTGGTCATCGGATCGGGCACGGCGCGCGCCGACGATCCGCGGCTCACGGCGCGGCTGCCGGAGCGGGGCCGCGCGGCGCGACAGCCGCTGCGCGTGATCTGCGACACGCGGCTGCGCCTGCCGCTCGGGCTCCGGCTCTTCGGGCCCGCGCTCGCGGGCGGCACGGTGGTGGCGTGCGGCCGCGCCGCTCCGGAGACGACGGCGCGCGCGCTCGAGCGGCGCGGCGTGCGCGTGTGGCGCCTGCCCGTGCGGGCGGGGCGCGTCTCGCCGCGCGCTGTGGCGCGGCGGCTCGCGCGCGAGGGCTGCTTCGAGCTGCTGCTCGAATGCGGCCCCACGCTGGGCACGGCGTGGCTGCGCGCGGGACTCGTCGACCGGCTCGCGCTGTTCACGGCGCCGCGCGTGCTCGGAGCCGAGGGCCTGGCCTGGTGCGGTCCGCTCGGGAACGGCTCGCTCGGGCGCGCGCTGCAGGGCCGGTTCCGCGCCTGCGCGGAGGTCGGCGAGGATTCGTTCGCGATGGTCGAGCTGGCGCGCCGGGCCCGCCCGGGCTGAGAAGGGGACGCCGATGTTCACGGGAATCGTGGAGGAGATGGGCTGGGTGCACCGCATCGAGGAGCGCGGGCACCCCCGGGAGGAGCCCGGTGGTCCGGGGCGGCGCTTCTGGATCGCGGCTCGCGACGTGCTCGCGGACACGCGGGTGAGCAGCAGCATCGCGGTCTCGGGCGTCTGCCTGACCGTGGTCGGCGTCGAGGGCGGCCGCTTCAGCGTGGAGGCCGTGCCCGAGACCCTGAGCCGGACGACGCTGGGCGGCCTGCGCGTGGGCGACCCGGTGAACCTCGAGCGTCCGCTCACGCTCGAGCAGCGGCTGGGCGGCCACCTCGTGCAGGGACACGTGGACGGCGTGGGCGAGGTGCTCAGCGTGGTGCCGGAGGGCGACGGGCAGCGCGTGACGATCGCGATCCCGCCGCCGCTGCGCCGCTTCGTGGCCGAGAAGGGCTCGCTCGCCGTCGACGGCGTGAGCCTGACGGTGGCGCGCGCGGAGAGCGACCGCTGCGAGGTGGCGCTGATCCCGTACACGCTCCAGGTCACGACCTCGGGCGCGTACGCGCGCGGCACCCGCGTGAACCTCGAGGTCGACCTGCTCGCGCGCTACCTCGCGCGGCTGGTCGACGAAACGGGCGCGAGCGGGGAGCGGCCATGACCCGGGTCGCGCGCACGGCGCGGGCCGCGTCCGCGCGGCGGGACGGGCGCGCGCGCCGCGGCGCGCGCGAGTGCATCGAGGCGGACGTGGCGCTCACGGTCGACGAGGCGGTGGCCCGCATTCGCGCCGGCGGCATGATCATCGTGGTGGACGACGCCTACCGCGAGAACGAGGGCGACGTGATCTTCGCCGCCTCGAAGGCCACGCCCCAGATGGTGAACTTCGCGCTCAAGCACGGGCGCGGGATCCTGTGCGCGCCGATGGAGACGGCCGAGGCCGAGCGCGTCGGGCTCGAGCTGATGGTGGCGAACAACACGGCCAAGTTCGGTACGCCCTTCACCGAATCGGTGGACGCGAAGCGCGGCACGACGACCGGCACCTCGGCCTTCGATCGCGCGCGCACGCTCCGCGTCCTCGCCGACGGCCGCTCGCGCTCCGCGGACCTCGTGCGCCCGGGCCACGTGTTTCCGCTGCGCGCCGTGCCCGGCGGCGTGCTGCGGCGGGCGGGGCACACCGAGGCGGTCGCAGACCTGTGCCGGCTCGCGGGTCTGCGGCCGGTCGGGGCGCTGTGCGAGATCCTCACCGAGGACGGGCACATGATGCGTCTCGCCGAGCTGCAGCGCTACGCCCGCCGCCACGCTCTCGGCATCCTCACCATCCGCCAGCTCATCGAGCACCGCCGCCGCAAGGAGAAGCTCGTGCGCCGCGTGGTCTCGGTGCCGCTGCCCACGCCCGAGGGCTCGTTCACGCTGCATCTCTACGAGAGCACGCTCGAGGGCGATCATCACCTGGCGCTGGTGAAGGGGAACGTGGGCAAGGGCCGGCCCGTGCTGGTGCGCGTCCACTCGCAGTGCCTCACCGGCGACGTGTTCGGCTCGCAGCGCTGCGACTGCGGCCCGCAGATGCACGCGGCGCTCAAGGCCATCGCCCGCCGGGGCGAGGGCGTGTTCCTCTACTTGCGCCAGGAGGGACGCGGGATCGGGCTCGCGAACAAGCTGCGCGCCTACGCCCTGCAGGACGAGGGGCTCGACACGGTCGAGGCCAACGTGCGCCTGGGCTTCGCGCCCGACCTGAGGGACTACGGCATCGGCGCGCAGATCCTCGCCGATCTCGGCGTGCGCGAGATCGAGCTGCTGACGAACAACCCGCGCAAGGTGGTCGGGCTCGAGGCGCACGGGCTGCGCATCGTGAAGCGGCTGCCGATCCGGGTGCAACCCACGAGGCACAACCGCCGCTATCTGGCAACGAAGCGCGACAAGCTCGGGCACCTGCTCGGCCTGCATTTGGGGGAGACGTGACGTCCCGCGAGCCCGGAATGGGCCCCGAGCCTCGGTCCGGCGCGGACGCGGACGCGCGCGGCCTGCGCTTCGCGCTCGTGGCCGCGCGCTTCAACGAGAGCTGGGTGCGGCGCCTCGTGGACGGCGCGCGCGACGTGCTCGCCCGGCAGGGCGCGGACCCGCGCGATCTCGAGCCGGTCTGGGTGCCGGGCTCGCTCGAGCTGCCGCTGGCGTGCCGCTGGGTGGCGGAGGCACGGCGGCCGGACGCGGTGCTCGCCTTCGGCGTCGTGATCCGCGGCGAGACGGAGCACTTCCGCCTGGTCGCGGACGTCTCGGCGCGCGGCCTCGCCGACGTGGCCCTCGCCACGGGCGTGCCCGTGCTCAACTGCGTGCTGGCCGCCCACGACGCGGCGCAGGTGGCGGATCGCGCGGGCGGCCGCGTGGGGAACAAGGGCGCCGAGACGGCGCTCGCCGCGATCCGCATGGCGCGGCTGCGGCGCGAGCTGGAGACGCGGTGAGATCGGGCGCGCGGGATGGGCGCCCGACGCGCGCGGGAGCGCGGCCGGCGGGACGCCGCCGCGCGCGCGAGCTGGCGTTCCGGGTGGCCTACCAGAGCGATCTCACGCGGGACGGATACGCGGCGACCTGGCGGGCGCTGCGGGGCGAGGAGCGCTTGAGTGCCGATCAGCGCGGGCTCGTGGAGGACGTGGTCGGCGTGCTGGAGTCGAGAGGCGGCGACGTCGACGCGGCGGTCGCCGCGGCGTGCGCCCACTGGCCGCTGGACCGGCTGGCCGCGACCGACCGGTCGGTGCTGCGCACGGCCGTGGCCGAGCTG
>DATKKO010000047.1:0-5323 GCA_035542955.1 Terriglobales bacterium | reverse complement strand
AAACGCGCGCGCGCGCCGCGGGCGCGGCGGCCGCGTCCGACAGCGCCGCGCCACGCTGGCACTGGCTCGAATGGGCCGGAATCCCGCTGCTGCTCTTCGTCTGCTTTGTGCGCTTCGACATGGCGCGGAACGGATTCGCGCCCTGGGCCATCCTCGGCGAAGAGGGCGAGATGATGGCCTGGGTGAACACGGTGCTGCGCGGCGGCGTGCTCTCGCGCGACGTCTACTGCCTCTACGGCCCGCTCTCGATCTATCCCGTGGCCCTGCTCTTCAAGCTCTTCCATCCTTCGATCTGGATCTGGCGCGTCTGGATCTACTCGCTCAACGTGCCCGCGCTGTTCGCGGTCTACGCGCTGCTGCGCGGCCTCACGCGCCGCCGGCTCTCCGCCTTCCTCGGCATGCTGGCGGTCGGCCTGCTGTGCACGTCCCAGACGCCGGCGATGAGCTGGTCGGTCTCCCGCGTGGCGCTCGGGCTCGGCGCGATCGCGGCGCTGCGCGCGTTTCTGCGCTCGGGCCGCGCGCGCTGGCTCGCGCTCTCCGGCCTCGCGCTCGGCGTGGCGCTCTTCTACAGCCAGGAGGTCGGCGTGAGCGCCGCGCTCGGGGTCGTCGCCGCGCTCGCGGTCGCGACCTGGAGCGCGCGTGCGCGGGACCGGCTCGTCGCCTTCGGCGCGCTCGTGGGCGGCGCGGCGCTCGTCGTAATCCCGCTGCTCGCGCTGTTTGCGGCGCAGGGCGCGCTGGGCGAGACGCTCGACAACCTGTTCGTGTTCCCGCGCGTGCGCATGCTCGGCTACGCCGCCTACGCCTTCCCTTCGTTCGATCGGGGCGTCGCGCTGTTCCTCTCCGGCGCTCCGCCCGAGGTCGCGCGCCTGACCGCGCTCGCCTACTTCGGGCCCGTGGCGCTGGCGGTGGCGGCGGTCGTGCTCGCGCTGCGCGCGCTGCGCGGGCCGCTCGCGGGTCGCGACATCGCGCTCGGCGCGGTGCTGATCTTCGGCGCGCTGCTGTTCCAGAGCGGCTTGAGCCGCCCCGATTCGCCGCACCTGCTCTTCTGCCTGCCGCCCGCCCTCGTGCTGCTCGCGTGCTTCATGGAGGAGGCCGCGCTCGCGCTCGGCGCGCGGGGGGCGCACGCCGCTCCGCGCGCGGCGGCTGGCGCATTCGTCGCGTTCTGGCTGCTCGCGCTGGGGACGATCGGGCCGATCTGGACCGGCAGCCTCGGCGACTGCTTCCACCAGGCCGCGCTCACGCTCACCGGCCGCTTCGCGGTGCGCGACGTGCCCGGCTTCCGCGCGTTCGAGATCCCGCGGGCGCGCGGGACCTGCGCGCCGGAGGGCTGGGTCGCGGACGTCGAGAGCGTGGTGCGCGACCTCGACGCGCGCACGCGGCGCGATCAGCCGGTGTGGGTGTTCCCGAACGAGGTGATGATCAACTTCCTCGCCGACCGCCCGCTCGCGAACTCGTTCCCGCTCGACATCTGGGCGATCACCACCGACCAGCGCCGGCAGCTCGTCGCCGAGGTCGAGCGCTCGCGCCCGCCGTTCGCCGTGTTCTACGTGGACGCGTTCTTGGTGGATGAGATCCCGAATCGGGTCGCGCTGCCCGAACCGTTCGCGTACCTGCAGGAGCGTTACGTCCCCGATCGCACGATCGGGCGCTGGATCGTGGAGCGGCGAAGGGAGTAGCCAGCCCGGGCTACAGCTCGTTCCCGTCCGGGCCGAGCAGCCGCGGGGGCTTGCGCGTGGGCTGCGCCGCGGCGGGTTCGCCGGCATCCGCGGCCTCCGCCTCGCCGGCGGCGGCCGTGACCTCGTCCTCGTCCACCTCGACCACGTACTCGTCGCCCACCCGCTTCGGCATGATCAGCCGGTGGAGCGCGATGGCGAACACGTCGTCCATCGTGTCCACGGCCACCAGCTCGATGCGCCGGCGCACGTCGGCGGGAATGTCCTCGAGGTCCTTCTCGTTCACCTTGGGGTAGAGCATCACGCGGAAGCCGGCGCGGTGCGCGGCGAGCGCCTTCTCGCGCAGGCCGCCGACGCCGAGCACCTTGCCGCGCAGGCTGACCTCGCCGGTCATGGCCACGTCGTGGCGGATCGGCCGGTCGCTCAGCACCGAGGCGATCACGAGGCCGACGGTGACGCCGGCCGAAGGCCCGTCCTTCGGCACGCCCGCGGCGGGAAAGTGGATGTGGATGTCGTAGTTCGCGAACGCCTCGGGATCGATCTCGAGCACGTCGGCGCGCGAGCGCACGTAGGAGTGCGCGGCCTGCACCGACTCCTTCATCACCTCGCCGAGCTGACCGGTGGTGACCATGCGCCCCGCGCCCGGCATCTTGAGCGCCTCGACCACGAGGATCTCCCCGCCGGTCGCGGTCCAGGCCAGGCCCACCGCGACGCCCACCTCGTCGGTCTTGCCCGCGATCTCGGGCGTGAAGAGCCGGTGCCCGAGATACGACTCGAGCCGCCGCGGCGTGACGACGTGCCGCCGCGTGTCGCCGGTCGCGCGCGCGCGCGCCACCTTGCGGCACACGGTCGCGATCTGGCGCGCGAGCCCGCGCACGCCGGCCTCGAGCGTGAAGCCGCGCATCATCTCGCGCAGCGCCGGGTCGGTGAGCCTGAGGTCGCGCGGCGCGAGCCCGTGCTCGCGCAGGATCCGCGGCACGAGGAAGCGCCGCGCGATGGCGAGCTTCTCGTCCTCGCCGTAGCCCGGGACCTCGATCAGCTCGAGCCGGTCCTGCAGGGGCTCGGGCACCAGCTCGGCGCTGTTCGCGCACAGGATCAGCACCGCGTGCGAGAGGTCGAGCGGCAGCCCGAGGTACTGGTCGGTGAAGCGCGCGCTGCTCGCGGGATCGAACAGCTCGAGCAGCGTCTCGAAGGCGCCGAGCCCGGTCTCGCCCGCGAGGCGGTCGACGCCGTCGATCAGGATCACGGGGTTGCGCACGCCGGCCTCGCGCAGCGCGACCGCGATGCGGCCGGGCCGCGCGCCGGGCAGCGAGCGCGCGATGCCGCGCAGCGCGCCGATCTCGCCGACGCCCGAGATGCCGAGCCGCACGAAGGGGCGCTGGAGGGCGTGCGCGACGGCCGCGGCGAGCGAGGACTTGCCCGTGCCCGGCGGGCCGACGAGGCACAGCGCGGGGCCGGGCAGGTCCGGCTTGAGCCGGCGCACCGCGAGGTACTCGACGATGCGCTCCTTGGCGCGAGCGAGCCCGAGGTGCTCGCGATCGAGCACGGCCTCGACGCGCTTCAAGTCCACGTCCTCGGGAGCCAGCCGCTCCCAGGGCAGCGCCCAGAGCCATTGCAGGTACGCGCGCACCTGGCCGGCCTCGGGCGATCCGGGATGGAGCCGGCGCAGCCGCTCGGTCTCGCGCTGGGCCTGGCGGGCGACCTCGAGCGGGAGTCCGACGACCGGCAGCGAACGGTGCTCGATCGAAACGTGAGCCGGCTGCGGCGAGGCGGAGGCCCGCAATCCACCCGACTTTCGATTGCCGCCGCTCGAGGGCCGCAGGTGTCGAGTCATGGGCTGCTCCGTCGGTTCGTTGCCGTGAGGCCGTCGTGCCGAGGGGAGGCCGGGTGGCGTCCTGTGGACGCCCCACCACATGTATGAAGCAAGGCTTCTGCCGGAACCGCCTGTTGGGATGCAAAAGGCCGGTGCCGTGGCTCGCGGGGTGACCGGAGACCGGATGAGCTGTGTTGAGCGCAAGATACGCGCGCGGCCGCGGCCGAATCCGCGAAATCCGCGGACGCCGACGCGGTCAGGGTCCGGTCAATTCTGTTGGGGCATCCGTCCCACGGTTTGCAAAGCGCACGATGGGCCCGATCGGGCTCATGCGTGGGAACCCGGTGCGTGGCGAGGGAGCCACGGTCGCGGAACGAAAACACGAAGGCCCGGCGGTCGCGCCGGGCCTTCGGATGAATCGTGCAGCGGGATTACTTGTAGATCGTCTTGATCCGGCCCCAGGTGGTGCTCTGGGTGGGGGTGGCGATGCAGTCCGCGTTCGTCATCGACGAGTTGTGCATCGCGTAAGGCTGGAGCGTGCTCGTGAAGTCGGTCGAGTTGTTGTCGTTGTCCGTCATCCCGCCGCCGCCGCGGACGAGCACGTGCGCGCCGTCCGTCCCCGGGCCGGCCGCAGTCTCGTAGCAGTTCGCCGTGGCCCAGCCGACGAGATCCACGGGAGGATAGTTGTCCCCGCCCGACAGGTAGTCCGCACAAGGCTGATTGGTAAACCCGTCCTTCGTGAGCACGAACTTGCCCGTGGTGGCGCTGACGTTGATCGTGGCCGGCGCGAAGTCCGGGGTCACCGGCAGATCGGCGCCGCCCGAGCCCGCGCTGCCGCAGCGGATCAGGTAGTAGCCGCACGCCGGGATCGTCTGGCTCGCCGGGATGGTCGCGTAGTTGAAGCTCGAGCTGCCGAACGAGGAGCCCGTGGCCGAGCCGTACTGAAGCTGCCAGCCGCTGATGTCGACCGCGCTGCCCGAGTTGTTGAACAGCTCGACGTAGTCGTACTTGTACGTGTTGCTCGTGCCGCCGCCGCCGCCGCCGTAAATCTGGCTGATGCGCACGGCATTCGACGCGTACGCGGTCGTGGCCATGACGAGGCCGAGAGCGAGGAGAGCGATAGCAGTTTTCCGCATGTTGGGGTTCTCCTTCTGGTGCATGTGCGTGATGCGCCGAGGGCTCCGGCCCGGCTCCCGTCTGCTCAGGACGTGAGCGGCGGCCGGCGGTCCCCATGGTCTCGTGCCCGTGCTCGAGGACGGGCGGCCCCGATGGCGTTGCTCTCCGGCAACCCTTAATGCCGCTGAAGCCAGTTCAAGGATATGGAAAGTGAGGCTCGTTTTCAAGGCAGGAGTGCGGCAAAAAGCGAGCCGAAGGCTCTGCGGAATTAAGGGTTGCGCTGCGGCGGGGGTGAGGCCGGTATCCCGGCTCCCCTGCCACCGTCCGGGCCGGGGCGGGCCCTCCCCGACCTCAGCCAGAGGTGCACCGCGCTGGCCAGCAGGAAGACGGCAAACGCCCGCGCCAGAACGGCCTGAGGCAAATGGTGGGCGACAACCGAGGCCAGCGGACCGCCCAGGGCCGCCCCCACCGCGAGCCCGGGGACGACCCACAGCACGACGTTGCCGTGGCGATGGTGCTCGATTGCGCCCGCCGGGGCGGTGACGAGGATGACCGCCAGCGAGGTGCCCTGCCCCATCGCTTGGGTCATTCCCAGCACCAGCGTGAAGGCGGGGACGGCGAGGATGCCGCCCCCGACGCCCATGAAACCGGCGAGCACGCCGATCGCCGCGCCGAGCAGAAGCTCGAAGGCCGCGGTCGCCGCCGGGCCCGCGAACTGGAC
>DATKKO010000046.1:0-2758 GCA_035542955.1 Terriglobales bacterium | reverse complement strand
ATCTAGTGCGTCTGCCAGTTCCGCCACTTCCGCACGGGAATGGCGCCGGGCACTATAGGGCGCTCGGCGGGCCAGCGTCAACGACGCCCGGGTCCGCGCGAGCCGCTCCTCCTTCGCGCGCGCGGGTATGGGAGACCAGCGCCAGAGCCGCGATGGCCGCGGCCGTCGTGAGGGTCACGATCAGGCCGCCCTCGAGGCCGAACGCTCCGCCGCAGACGAGAGCCGGGCCGCGCAGACGAAGGAGATGCCATCCGCTTCCGAACCCGGGATCTCCGCTCACGGTCAGGCCGAGCACGGGGCCGAGCAGGAGATTCCAGGCGAAGTGGATGCCGCTCCCGAGCCAGATCCGTCCGGTGCGCTGGCGCGCGAGGCAGAAGAGTGCGCCGGCGGCGAAGAGGTTCAGCGCCGGCAGCCACGCGGCCCCGTGGAACGCGCCGGCGTGGTAGCCGGCGAAGAGGGACGACGAGACGAGCAGGCTCGCGCGGAAGCTCGTCCACTTGAGCAGGACCGCGAACACGTAGCCGCAGAGCAGGAGCTGCTGCGCGAGCACGTTGAGTGCGGTCGAGATCGTCATCGCGAGCAGGACGGAGCCCGAAACGTGGGCGCGCGGTTCGGGCGCGACCCAGCCCCCCGCCGCGCCGATCGCCAGCGAGAGCCCGAGCCACACCACGCCGGCGATGAAGCCGAGCACGAGGTCGGGCGCGGCACGAACGCGACCGAGGCCGACGCGCGCCGGCGCACGGCGATCGACCAGCCGCGCCATGATCCAGCTCGCGAGCAGAATGGTCGCGAGGGTGACGGCATCCACCCCGAGCCGGAACCTCAGCGGCGCGATCGTCTGCCAGGTCTGGATCCGCCCGGACAGCGGAACCAGGATGGCGCCGAGCAGGATCGCCCACACGCAGAAGAAGAGGACGATCCGCCACAGGACGCTTCCGAGCGTGCGCAGGGTCGCGGCCGCCGCGCCGGCCACCTCGCTCATGGCGTCGCGGATCTCGACTGGACGTGGCGCTCGCGACTCATGCGGCGAGCCTACCACCGGACCGCCCGCCGCGCATCGCGCGCGCTCTCCCGGCGCGCGCGCCGCTATTGCGTCTTCCGCTCCAGCACCCGCTCCGCGGCGGCGACGATGTCGTGGGCCTTGAGGCCGAAGGCCTCCATCAGCTCGTCGGGCCTGCCCGACTGGCCGAAGCGGTCCATCACCGCCACGAACTCCATGGGCACAGGGTGCGTGTGCACCACGGCTTCGGCCACGGCCCCGCCCAGACCGCCGTTCACCTGGTGCTCCTCGGCGGTCACGATCGCGCCGGTCTCCCACGCGCAGCGCTCGACGAGAACGCGGTCCAGAGGCTTGATCGTGTGCAGGTCCACGACGCGCGCCTCGATGCCGCGCTCGAGCAGAGCCTCGCGCGCGCGCAACGCCTCGTACACCATCACGCCGCAGGCGATGATCGTGAGGTCGCGCCCCTCGGCGAAGACCTCGCCGCGGCCGAAGGTGAAGGGCGTCTCCTCCGCGGTGACGACCGGCACGTCCTCGCGGCCGAAGCGGATGTACACCGGCCCGCGGTGGCGCGCCGCCGCGATCGTGGCCTTGTAGGTCTCCTCGTAGTCGCACGGCACGATCAGGCTCATGTTCGGGATCGAGCGGATGATGCTGATCTCCTCCATCGCCTGGTGCGTGGCCCCGTCCGGCCCCACCGAGATGCCGCCGTGCGCGCCGCCGATCTTCACGTCGAGGCCGGTGTAGGCCACCGTCACCCGCACCTGGTCGGCCGCGCGGCACGAGGCGAAGGCCCCGTAGGTGGCGAGGAACGGGATCTTCCCCGCCGCCGCGAGCCCGGCCGCGATGCCCATCATGTTCTGCTCGGCGACGCCGACCTCGATGAAGCGCTCCGGGAAGCGCTCGGCGAAGAAGCTCACCATGGTCGACTCGGTGAGGTCGCCGACGAGCACGACGATCCGCGGGTCCTGCTCGCCGAGCGCGACGAGCGCGCGGCCGAAGCCCTCGCGGGTCTTCTTCTTCTCGACCTTCTCCGGCAGGGTGATGGTCGTGCTCATCGTCAGCCCGCGAGCAGCCGCGCCGACCACTCGGCGAAGCTCGTGCCCAGCTCGGCGAGCGCCCGCTCGCTCTCGGCCGGCTTCGGCGGCTTGCCGTGCCAGCGGTAGTCGTCCGCCATGAAGGAGACGCCTTCGCCCATGACCGTGTGCGCGAGAATCACGCTGGGCGCGCCGCGATGCGCGCGCGCCGCGGCGAATGCCCGCAGGATCTGCGGGATGTCGTGGCCGTCCACCTCGATCACGTTCCAGCGGAAGGCGCGCCACTTGTCGGCGAGCGGCCGGATGCCGCAGATGTCCTCCACGTCGCCGTCGATCTGCTTGCGGTTGTAGTCCACGATGCCGCACAGGTTGTCGAGCCGCCGATGACCGGCGAACATCGCGGCCTCCCAGATCTGTCCCTCCTGCTGCTCGCCGTCCCCCATCACGCAGTAGACGCGGCGCGGCGAGCCGTCGAGGCGCGCCGCCATCGCCACCCCGCAGCACACCGAGAGCCCCTGCCCGAGCGATCCCGACGAGACCTCGATTCCCGGCGTGTCGTGGTGGGAGGGATGGCCCTGCAGGTGCCCGGCAAAGGTCCGGAAGCGCATGAGGTCCGCAAGGGGGAAGTAGCCGCGCTCGGCCATGAGGGAGTAGATGACCGGCGTCACGTGGCCGATCGAGAAGTGCCAGACGTCGCGCTGGGGCCAGGCCGGGTCGCACG
>DATKKO010000045.1:0-4353 GCA_035542955.1 Terriglobales bacterium | reverse complement strand
TGGAAGGCGCCCTCGTGCACGAGGAACTCCACCGTGCCCGCCCCGCGGTAGCGCACCGCGCGCGCCAGCGCCACCGCCGCCTCGCACATGCGCCCGCGCAGTGCGTCGTCCACGGCGGGCGACGGGGACTCCTCGACCACCTTCTGGTGGCGCCGCTGCAGCGAGCACTCGCGCTCGAACAGGTGGACGGCCTCGCCCCGCCCGTCACCCAGCACTTGCACCTCGACGTGGCGCGGGCGCTCGAGGCGGCGCTCCAGGTACACGGTGCCGTCGCCGAAGGCCGCGGCGGCGATGCGCCCCGCGCTCTCCACCGCGTCCGCAAGCGCGGACGCGTCCTCGACCACGCGCATGCCCTTGCCGCCGCCGCCGAGCGCCGCCTTCACCATCACCGGGTAGCCCATGGCCGCGGCGGCGCGCGCCAGCGCCGCGACGTCGTCGCCCTCGGCGCCCGGCACCACGGGCACGCCCGCGGCGCGCGCGAGGCCGCGCGCCGCGCGCTTGTCGCCCAGCGCGCGGATCTGATCCCCGGTCGGACCGATGAAGACCAGCCCCGCCGCCTCGACCGCGTCCGCGAAGTCGGGGCTCTCGGAGAGGAATCCGTACCCCGGATGCACCGCGTCCGCGCCGCTGCGGCGCGCGGCCTCGATCAGGCGATCGATGGCGAGATACGAATCGCGCGGCTCGGCCCCGCCGATGGCGAAGGCCTCGTCGGCGAGCCGCGTGTGGAGAGTACCGCGATCCGCCTCGGAATAGACCGCGATCGAGCGCAGTCCCAGCTCGTGCAGGGTCGAGGCGATGCGGCAGGCGATCTCGCCACGGTTCGCGATCAGCACCTTGCGGAACATCGGCACGGCGGGGCGCACGCTCTCAGTGTCCCGCTTCGGGCTCCTGCCAGACCGTCCGCCCCGCGACCACGGTGCGCAGCACGCGCGCCTTCGGGATCTCGTCCACGGGGCCGTCGATCACGTCGCGATCGACGATGACGAAGTCGGCCTGCTTCCCGATCTCGAGCGAGCCGAGATCGCTTTCGCGGAACGCGAGCCTCGCGCCCCACAGCGTGAAGCTCAGCAGCGCCTCGTCCGGCGTCAGCTTCTGCTCCGGCCGCCACCCGGTGGCCGGCAGCCGGCCTTCGAGATCGCGCCGCGTGACCGAGGCGTAGAGCCCGAGCAGCGGGTTCGGGCTCTCGACCGGGAAGTCGCTGCCGTTCGCGATCGGCACCTTCCAGTCGAGGAACGTGCGCCACGCGTAGGACCATTTCACGCGGTCGGGGCCGAGCCGCTCCTCCACCCACGGACCATCCGAGGTCGCGTGCGTGGCCTCGATCGAGGCGACGACGCCGAGATGGGCCATGCGCTTCACGTCGTCGAGGCGCACGACCTGCGCGTGCTCGATCGCCCAGCGCAGCTTCGGATAGGGCTCCCAGAGGAACGCCTGCTCGAAGGCGTTGAGGGCGAGGTGCGCGGCCGAATCTCCAATGCAGTGCACGCGCATCTGGAGCCCCGCCGACCGCGCGCGGTTCGCGACCCGCGCGAGGCTGTCGTAAGAGACGAGCTGGATCCCCTTCCAGCCGGGCTGGTCGCTGTACTCGCGGGAGAGCAGCGCGCCGCGGGAGCCGAGCGCGCCATCCACGATCACCTTGAGCGCGCGCAGCATGAGCCGGTCGTCCGCGATCACCCTTCCCTGCGCGATGATGCTGTCGGCCAGATCGCTGGGCTCGGTCGCCATGGCGTAGACCCGGATCGGCAGCTCGCTACGCGCCTGCAGGGCGCGGTAGGCCTCCCAGGTCGCGTCGTCGATCCCCGCGTCCCCGACCATCGTGAGCCCGTACCGCGCGCACTCGCGCAAGCCGGCGAGGAGCAGATCCTCCTGCTGCGTGTGGCGCACGATGGGCATGAGGTCCGTGACCAGGTTCGCGGCGTTGTCGAGCAGCACGCCGCTCGGGGCGCCGGTCGTATCGCGCAGGATCCTGCCCCCGGGCGGATCGAGCGTGGCCCGCGTGATCCGCGCCAGATCCATCGCGAAGCGATTGACGAGCAGCGCGTGGCCGTCCACGCGCCAGAGCGCGACCGGGCGGTCGGGCACCGCCCCCGAGAGCGGCCCCGCGGTCGGCATGGCGTGGCCGGGCCAGCGGTTCTGATCCCAGCCGCGGCCCTCGACCCACGCCCGCGGCGGGAGGCGGTCCGCGCGCGCCTTCACCGATTCGACCACGGCCTCGTAGCTGCGAGCCCCCGTGAGATCCAGCTCGACCAGCGTCTTCCCGAGGCTCGCCACGTGCCCGTGCGAGTCGATGAGCCCGGGCAGCACAGTGAGGCCGCGCAGGTCGAGCACCTGCGTGCCCGCCCCGATCAGCGGCTCGACCGAGGGCTCGTTGCCGATCTGGATGATGCGGCCGTGCCGGATCGCCATCGCCTGCGCGATCCGTTGGTGCTCGTTCGCGGTGTGGATGACCGCGTGGCGCACCACGAGGTCGGCCGGAGGAATGGGCACGACCCCTCCCCCTCCGGGCGGCGCCGCCAACGCGAGGATCATCAGCGCGCACCTCACCCCTGCCACCTCGGCCTCCGTTTCTCGAGGAACGCGGCGAGTCCCTCGCGAGCCTCGTCGCTGCCCCGCGCCTCGGCCAGCGCGCGCGGCAGGCCGGCCGAGTACTCGGCGAAGCTGGTGTCGCTCCAGCGCGCGAGCAGCGACTTGATGCGGCGCTGCGCGTCCGGGCTGCCCTCGAGCAGCTCGTCCACGCGCTCCTGGACCGCGGCGTCGAGCAGCGCCCCGCTCGTCACGTGCTCGACCAGGCCCACGCGCAACGCGACGTCGGAGCCGAAGCGCTCGCCCGTGAGGATCAGCTCGCGCGCGTTGCGGTCGCCGATGCGCCGCAGCACGTAGGGGCTGATCACCGCGGGCAGGATGCCGATGCGCACTTCGGGAAAGCCAAAGCGCGTGTCCTCGGAAGCGACCGTGATGTCGCAGGCACAGAGCAGGCCCATGCCGCCGCCGAGCACGTGGCCGTGGATGCGCCCGACCACGGGCCGCGGGCAGTCCGCGATCGCGGCGAACAGGCGCGCGAGCCGCTGGGCGTCGGCGAGGGCGCGCTCGAACGGCGCGGCGGTGGCCGCCTTCATCTCGCCGAGGTCCGCGCCGGCGCAGAAGGAGCGCCCGCGGCCGCCGAGCACGATCACGCGCACGGCCGGATCGCGGCCCAGGGAGTCGAACTCCCGGATCAGGTCTCCGCCCAGCTCGACCGTGAGCGCGTTGTGCCGCTCCGGCCGGTTGAGCCACACGTGGGCCACGGCGCCGCTGCGCTCGACCTCGACGGATGCCATCGTCGTCTCCCCGATGTGCCTGGACTCGATGCAAGGCCCGCCGACCGGCTGCGCGCGGGCGGGGAGCCTGTGTGCTCGGATGGGCAACTCGAGCCGGTTATACCACAGGAGCGGCGGGCCGGCCTCAACCGCGGCGAGCGTGACGCGGAGGGTTTAGACTGGATGGTTCATCTTGGCCGCCCGCGTCCCGGAGAGCGAACGATGATCTCGACCCGCATCCCCGGCCCGTTCACGGCCTGGCTCGCCTTCTGGATCGTGTTCGCCGCGGTGGTCAGCGCGCGGCCGGCGCCTGTGGCCACCATGCTGCCCGCGGCGCCCGCCCTGCCGAAGGCCGGCCTGCCGACGCTGGGCGGGTTCTCCTGAGGGACGCGACGGGTCCCGTCGGGACCTGTGACGGACCCCGAGTTCGCGCTCTTCCACCTGGCGAACGCGCTCTGGGATCCGGTCGAGCCGAAGCGACTCGGCTCGCTCGCGCCCGGGCTGCACGCAAAGGTGAACGGCGAGATCTACCGCTTCTCGAGCCGCCGCACGCTGCGCGCCTTCGAGCGCACGCCCGTGCGCTGGTGCGGCCTGCTGCGCGATCCGGTGACCGGTCTGCGCTTCCAACCCAACGGGCGCTCGCCGCGGGCCGAGTGGGACGGGAGCCCCTACTTCTTCCTCAACGATTCGACCCGGGCCGTGTTCCTCAAGTCCCCGAAGAGGTACGAGGTCAGGCGAACCGTGTAGACTCGCGGCCATGCGCTGCGAGGGATGTGGGCTCGAGATCGACGGGGGGACCGGCGCGTGTCAGGCCGAGTTCGAGCGGCTCATCGCGCGTGACTTCACCGATCCGCGCTTCGGCCGCACCCACCGCTTGCTCGTGGACACGTACTCGCTGCAGCATCCGGACCGCTATTGCGCATCGGCGAAGTCGCTGGCCGCGCATCTCACGGGCCTGTGCTGCGCGCTCGAGCTGCAGGCCAATCCGGCCGTGTACCGGGCGCTCCAGCACTGGCTGAACGGCGCCGCTCCGGTCGAGAGGCCCGAGCCGCCGGTC
>DATKKO010000044.1:0-6210 GCA_035542955.1 Terriglobales bacterium | reverse complement strand
CCGCGTCCGGCAGCGCCGCGCCGCGCGCGCGCCAGCCCGCCGGCCGCTCATGCAGGGCGTCGGCCAGCTCGGTCAGCCCCGCGGTCACGACGCAGGGGCTCAGCGACGCGTAGCCGCGCAGCCCGAACGGCGTCGTGATCACGGCGAGGCCCGCCGCCAGGTAGGTCGGCACCTTCACGTTGCTGCCGCCGCCGCGCGACACGGGATTCAGACCCGCGTCCGCCGCGTGCAGGACCGGCGCGAGATCGGGCGCTTCGGCCCGCGCGAGCAGCCAGCTCTCGCGCCGTCCGGCGAGCGCCCGGGTGACCGAGCCCGCGACCAGCAGGCGGAAGCCGTCGCCGGCGAGCGCCGGCATCACGCGATCGAGCAGCCACGCGAGCGCGGCGCGGTTGTGCGAGAAGTCCGAGCCGACGAAGAGCGCCACGTATTCCTCGGCAGAGACCCCGAGCGCCGCGCGGGCGCGCGCGCGCTCGCCCTCGGAGGGCGGCCGCACGAGGGTCTCGTCGTAGCCATTCGGGATCACGACCAGCCGCTCCGACCGCGCGCCGTACAGCTCGCACATGCGGGCCGCGTCCTCCTCGGCGCAGACCACGGTGAGGCCGGCGCGGCCGACCGCACGCGCCTCGAGATCGCGCAGGCGGGCCGTCCAGAACTCGCGCGCCGCGACGCGCGGCCGCGCGCCGGCGAAGTGGTCCAGCTCGACGTTGTGCGAGGTGTAGACCTTGAGAGGCGAGGGATCGGCCGCGAAGAGCCCGGTCAGATGGAGGTCCGCGAGCAGGGCGTCCGCCGCGCCCGAGAACTCGCGCGCCAGCGCGCGCGCGGCGGCCGCGTGTCCGTAGGCGAGAAGGAACAGGGGCGCGATTCGGGCCTGCTCGAGCCGCCAGGCCGCGCTCGTGTACCAGGCCTTGCGCCTCAGGATCCGCACGCCGGCCGCGTTCGTCTCGCGCGGCGCGCGGTTCCGGTTCTCCACCAGGCACAGCGCCTCGACCCGGTGCTCGCGCGCGAGCCCGCGATAGAGCCCGAACGAGCGCTGCGTGCCGCCCGCGAGCGGCGGATGGATGTCGTTCTCGGTCGCAGCGTGGATCAGCACCCCGCGCTCCCTTCGCGCGGCTCCGCCGCGGGCGCGGGCGCCGTGGGAACGGCCGGCGAGTGGAACAACCCCACCACCATGCCGAGACCGTTCAGCGTCCAGGTGAGGAGCGAGAAGATCGCGAGCCGGAGGCTCCGCTTGCGCGCGGTCATGAACGCCAGCAACGCGAGCGGCGCGAGCGCCCAGAGCACAAGCGCGCGAGCGCTGCCGGTGATCGCCCAGGCGGCGAGCGCGACCAGCCCGAGCGTCCACATCGCGATCGTCACGACGTAGATCCACTGGCGCACGAGCAGGGCGCCGAATCCGCGACGCCCGAGGTAGAGCCGCAGCACCTGCCCCTGGCCGAAGCACAGACCCGTGCGCCAGCGCCGCTCGAGCTCCCGTAGGTTCGGGCGGGGCGCGCTCCAATGACGGCCCGCGCGCTGGCCGAGACAGCGGATCGTGAGGCCGCGGCTCCGCAAGCGGAGGCCCAGCTCGAAGTCCTCGTCCGAGCTGAGCGCCGGATCGTAGCCGCCGGCCTGTTCGAGCGCGTCGCGGCGATAGAAGGCCACGTTGCCGAGGTAGCCCACCGCGCGATCCCGGTCGCCGGTGCGGTACAGGTCGCGCTGCCCCGGCCGCTCGCCCGCGCCGTCCACGAACCACTCCTCGATGCGTCCGCCGACGCCGGCCAGCTCCGGCTCGCGACGCGCCGTCTCGATCGCCGCCCGCACCCACGAGGCGTCGAGCTCCATGTCGGAATCGACGAAGAAGATCCACTCGCCCTCGCACGCCGCGAGCCCGGTCATGCGGCCGGCGCCCGGCGTGAGCGGACGGCGCGGCCGGCCCGAGGCGGGATCGAAGCTCGCGACCACGCGCCAGCGATCCGAGAGCGCGGGCGCCGGCTCGTCGGACGGGGCGGCAAGCTCGAGCACGCCGCGCCAGTCCTCGCCTGCGAGCGCCCCCTCGAGCGCGGCGACCGTGCGCGGCAGGAAAAGGCCCTGGCGATAGCAGGAGACGACCACGCCGATCCTCACCGCGTCCCCTCCGCGCCGCGATCGGCGAGCGCGAAGCTCGCGAAGCCGAGCACCTCGTCGTACACCGACTCGAACGCCTCGACCATGCGCGGCCAGGTGTAGTTCTCGCGCACGCGGGCCGCACCCCGGCGCCCCATGCGCAAGGCCGCGTCGGGGTGCCCGTGCAGGTTCTGGAGCGCCTCCGCCAGCGCGTGCGGATCGTCGGGCGGCACCAGGCATCCGTGCTCGCCGTCCGTGACGACCTCGGCGATCCCGCCCACCGCGGTCGCCACCACCGGACGCCCGCGCGCCAGCGCGTCGAGCAGCACGAGCGGCAGACCCTCCCAGCGCGACGGGAGCACGACCGCGTCCGCGGCCGCGAGCCACGGACCCAGCTCCTCGACCTGGCCGACCAGGCGCGCGTGCGCCTCGAGCCCGAGCGCGCGCACGCGCTCCTCGAGCGCGCCGCGCTGCGAGCCCTCGCCGGCCAGCACGGCCACGAACTCGAGCCCGCGCTTCCGCAGCTCGCCGAGAGCCTCGAGCAGCACGTCCTGCCCCTTCTGGCGTTCGAGCCGCCCGGCGCACAGCCACAGCGGCCGCTGCACGCCCGCCCCGATCTGCTCGCGCAGCCGGCGGGCGGGCATCCGCTCGGCGGTCTCGTCGGGCACCTCGGCTCCGTTGGGCACGACGCGCACGCGCGCGCGCTCCACGCCGTAGTCGCGGACCAGCGAGTCGGCGATGGCGGCGCTCACGGCCGTCACCGCGTCGGCTCGCGCCAGCTCCCGCCGCTTGAGGCGAACCTGCGCGCCCGAATGCGGACGCCCCTCGATGTGCTCGGTGACCACGAGATGCGGCACGCCCGCGGCCTCGCGCAGGCTCGCGAGGTACCGGTCCGCCGCCGGCCAGACGTGGTGGACGTGGACCAGGTCCGCCTTCTCGCTCGCCAGCCTGCGCCACGTCCTCCACATGCCGCCCCAGTCCCAGCGCGAACCCACCTCGCCCACGCGGGCGACCGGGACCTCCCGCGCCTCGAGCGCGCTCGCCAGCTCGTCGACGCCGCTCGCCGGCGAGAGCCAGACGCGCACGTCCCAGCGCTGGCGCGGCAGGCGCGTGGCCAGCTCCCACAGGACGCGCTCCGTGCCTCCCACCGCGGTGCCGCTCTCGATCAGGAGCAGACGCACGAGCTCCGGCGCCGATTTCATGCGGCGCACGCCGCGACGGACGAAGAGACGCGAACCGGCGTGGCGCCCCGCTCCGCTGCCGACTGCATCACGCGCACGCACCACCTCCTGCCCGGCGGCCGCTCGCCGGCGCCGGTTCTCCGCGCGCTCCGGACCTCCGACGGTGTCTCAGGGAACCACGCCGGCGCGATCGGGCCGTACGTGCCAGACCCGCACGCCATGGAATCGATACGTCTCCGCGGCCGGGACACGCGCGTCGAGCGAACGCGCCAAGACGTCCCGGGGATCCAGGTCCTCCGGGCGGCTGAGCACGATCCAGGTCCCCCGCGCTCCGGCCAGCTTTCCCTCCAGCTCCTGCCGCAGCCGTTCCGGGCGATCGACGTAGCCCAGCCACAGCTGATCAACGGGGAGCGGACCACGATAATAGTAGTACACGGGTTCCTGCGCACCCACCGCGAGCAGCTTCTCCCCCGCGCGGCTCCGCTCGGCCACGAGGCGGACGGCGTCCCGGTAGTCCTCCTTGCCGTAGCGCGGGTCGAAGTAGTCGTGGGTGAGTGAGACCACCCAGAGCAGGGTGATCCCGGCCGCGGCCGCGATCCGCAGCGGCCGGCGGAGCCCGGCGAGGCCCGCCGCGACCACGAGCAGGAACAGTGGCGCGCACACCGCGAGGTAGCGCGGGTTGAAGAGCTTGAACTGGCGCAGGGCGAACAGGCTCAGGAGCACCACCGGCGTGCCGAACCAGAGCAGCGCGTCCGTGAGCCGGCGGCGGCGGGCGAGCGTCACGAGCCCGGCGATCCCCACGAAAGCGAAGACCAGCGTCACCGCGCCCAGCTCCGGCAGGTGGCGGTTCAGAACTGCGGCGGACGTGGTCCCCTTCAGCTCGCGCGGCGAGGGTCCGAGCGTGTAGCCCACGGCGAGCGCGTGCAGGGCGAACGGGATCGCGCCCGCATGGAAGCTCGGCCGGCCGGGGAGCGAGCCCTCGGCCGCGGTCAGCCGGTGCGTGGGCAGAAGGCGATCCCAGCGCCAGCTGAGCGTCATCTGCGGGATCCAGGGCACCGTCACGAGCAGCATCACGGCGGCGAGCGCCGCGAGCCAGAGCCAGCGCCGCCCTCCGCGCGCGAACAGGGATCCGTGCCCCCGCTCGGCGGCCGAGCGCTGCTGCCCGAGCCACCAGCGCAGGTGCACCGGGCCGAGGAGCGCGAACGAGAAGTTCGAGAGCAGTCCCGCGGCGGCGACGATCGCGTACCCGAGCGTCCTCGCCATCGGACGCCGGGTCGGGCCCACAAGGAGGGCGCCCGCAACGCAGCTCCACAGGATCACGAGCATGTAGTTGCGGGCCTCCTGCGAGTACCAGACCAGGAACGGCGAGCCCGCCGCGAGCCAGGCCGCGGGACTCGCGGCGTCGCGTCCGAGCCAGCGCGTGGCCAGCCAGGCGAGCGCGGGAACCGTGGCCACGCCGAACAGCCAGGAGGGCCCGCGCAGGGCCCATTCGGCGTCGCCCGCATGCGCGCCCCACGCGTGCAGGACGAGCGTGTAGACCGGCCCGTGGAGGTCCTGCACCAGCGCGCGGAGACCCAGCGGCGCGCCGATGTTCGCCCCGATCCAGGTGAACGCCTCGTCGACCCACAGGCTCTGCGCGCCGAGGTGGAACGCGCGCAGCGCCGCGGCCACCGCGGTGGCGGCGAGCACGTTCAGGATCAGGGCGCGGTCGTGAGCGGGTTGCGGGGGCGCGGAAGCGGCGGCCGGCCGGTCAACGTCCGATCGGCGGGTCCTCGTGAGCACTGCGCTCAATGATACCTAATACGCCCCTTCGCGGGACAGCACCGCGGGGATCGTCCGGACCAGGATCTTGAGATCGAGCCAGAGCGAGCGGTGCTTGATGTACTCGAGGTCGAGCCGCATCCACTCCTGGAATCCGATGCGGCTGCGTCCGCTGATCTGCCAGAGGCAGGTGATCCCGGGCAGCACGTCGAGGCGTCGGAGCTGCCAGGGCTCGTACTGGACCACCTCCTCGGCGATCGGCGGACGGGGACCGACGAGGCTCATCTCGCCTCGGAGCACATTCCAGAGCTGGGGGAATTCGTCGAGGCTGGTCATCCGGAGCAGCCGGCCGATGCGGGTCACCCGCGGATCGCGCGTCATCTTGAACACGGGGCCGTCGGTCTCGTTGAGATGGGAGAGCGCGTGACGGCGCTGATCCGCGCCGTCGACCATCGAGCGCAGCTTGTAGAAGGTGAACGGGCGCGCTCCGCGCCCGATGCGGATCGACTTGTAGACCACCGGGCCCCGCGACTCGAGCTTGATCAGGATGGCGGCCAACAGGAGCAGGGGCGAGGTGAGGATGAGCCCGGCCAGCGCGCCCACCACGTCGAGCGCGCGCTTGCCGGAACGCAGGTAGAAGCCGCGCTCCTCGGGCGCCTGGTACGCGGGCAGCAGGCGGGAGAGGCCGGGGCGCCCCCGGACCACTGCCGGCCAGGTCGTGGCCATCGCGTGGCCGTTGCCGTTGCCGTTGCCGTTCCCGTTCATCGCGTGGGCGGCCGAGCCCTTGCGCAGCGCGGACCGCGCGCGCAGCTCGAGCAACGGGGTCTTCGGGCTCTTCGACTCGAGGGCTTCCTGGACTGTCTCATCCGCCGGCGACCGCCAACCTGGAACGCCGGGAGCCGCG
This sequence comes from Terriglobales bacterium, assembly GCA_035542955.1. Taxonomy (GTDB): domain Bacteria; phylum Eisenbacteria; class RBG-16-71-46; order RBG-16-71-46; family RBG-16-71-46; genus JANXPZ01. The sequence continues at coordinate 282 of DATKKO010000044.1, read as the reverse complement.
CTCATGCGTGAGGAGGCGAGGATGTCGGGCTCCATGGTGCTTGCCCTCTGTTGCGTTGCCCGTGAAGCAGGAGCCGAGGGCGGTACGAAAACGCCCTCGGCTCAGACTTCTCGCCTAATGCATACGCACTGGGACCCGGTCTGCTGGACCACGAGCAACAGGGGGGGAAACAGCAAGTTGTCTGTCCTTAGAGGCGTGTCCTGGGCTCGGTGGGAGGCCGGGTCGCATTGGCGACCGGATTGGGGCCTGCCCTACTACGAACCACCGTAGCAACGGGTCGCT
>DATKKO010000043.1:0-6804 GCA_035542955.1 Terriglobales bacterium | reverse complement strand
GCAGAGAAGTGGGACCGCGGCTCCGCGCCGCGGTCCCGCTCTCCTTTCCGCGCGCCTACTCCAGCCACTTCGTCTTCACGGTCCCCACGATCGAGACGGTGAGACGAATCTCGTAGTCGAAATTGGTGTCCACGCCCACCGGCGTGGAGACGCCGTGCACCGTATAGGAAACCCGCTGGTCGACGGGCGTGCCCGTCTTCAGCTCGTGCACGATGCCGGCGAGCAGGTCGTTGAGCTGCGTCACGCCGGCCACGCCCAGCCGCGGGTAGATCCAGTCCGTCACCGCCGCCGCGCTGCCGCTGAAGTCCGCGATCAGCGTGTCCGTCGGGGCCGCTCCGCTGACGCCTACCAGGACGTCGCCGCTGGTGATCGTGCGGCCGGCCTCCGCCCGGATGATGCGATAGGAGACGCCGCTGACGGTGATCGACTTGACGTCGCTGACGTCGATGCCCGCGTTGTCGAGGATGCCCGCGATGTCGAGGAAGTCGCGGAGATCGACGGTCGCGGTCTGCGTGAAGATGTCCGTCGAGCCGAACGTGGTGAAGGGCGCGATGACCTCGCTGCCCGTGACCAGGTCGATGACCTTGTCCTTGATCTGGGGAACGACGAGGCAGCCGCTGGCGACCACGGCCAGGAGGGCCGATGCCGCCGGGATCCAGAATCGATTCGTGCGCATGAGCGGTCCCTCCTAGCGGCCGAAGCGCAGGCCGACGGCCGCGCCGGTGTTGGCGGCGGCGTTGAACTCACCGTGGAGCGCGACGCCGGGCAGCCGCAGCTGGGCGCCGAGCGTGAGGTGGGCGTTCGACTGGTTGTCCATGCTGACCGCGATGCGGTCCGCCGGGTCGAGCGTGCTCGTGTAGGCGACGTCCATCTTGAAGGTGTCGTAGCCGAGGCCCACGTAAGGCGCGATCTTCACGACCGCCCCGAAGTCCCGGCTCGCGGTCACGTCGAAGTGGAGCGCCTTGGTGTCGAGGATGCCGTCCCCCAGCTTGAACGTCTGGTAGAAGAGGCCGCAGGCCAGGTCCACCGGCAGCTTCGGCAGGTACTGCGAGATCGAGTGCTGACCGCCGATGCCGAACAGGTCGACCTTGCCGAAATCGGAGTCACCGACCGTGAGCGAGATCCAGCGCACCACGGCCCGGGTGCCGAAGATCGAGCCCACGGTCAGCTCGGGCGCGGCGACGACGAAGCTCTTGATGTCGAAGCCGCCGGGATAATTGAGGATCGTGCCGCCGACGCCGTCCACGGGGACGGCGGTGCCGTCGCCGATGATCGTCGGCACGCGGGTGGGCGTGACGCTCTGGAACCCGGCGGGGTCCGTGGGCAGGAAGGTCCGATCCTCGTCCTTGACGTTCACGCCCATGACGTGGATGCCGAGCGAGAGCTCGACGCTCTTCAAGGGCACCTTGCCGCTCTGGAAGATCGACGAGTTGAGCGTCGCGGACAGCGCCTTCGGCATCGGGCTCAGATAGCCCTTGGCGTTGTCGCCGCTCAGGGCGCCCAGCTTGCTGGAGAGGTCCGCGGCGGCCGGCGCGGCGAGAACGATCGCGGCCAGCCCCACGAGGACGACGATCGGAATCGTGCGTTTCACGGTGCGTTTCTCCTTGGATTGCGGGTGTCGTGCTCCATGGACGATCGCGGCTATCGAATCACGCGCACCGCGACCACGCGCGCGGAGGCGTGACGGGTGAGACGGTCGGCGACGTGCTCCAGCATGGTCGAGAGCAGGGCTTCTGCCCGCTCGACCGGACAGAAGACCACGACCAGCACCTCCGTGGTGGCGGACGTGATCGCGGTGCGGGCCGAGTCCGAGGTCGGCGCGCCGAACGGGCCCTCGTCGTCCGCCAGCATCAGCCGCCCCGCGACGTTCACGCGCTGCTTCCGGATGCCCGCGTACCCCTCGCCCTCGCCCCCGGCCCGCGCCTGCACCGCGCCCTTCACGAACCGGCGATCGTAGAGACCGAGCGGGAGCTGGTGTTCGAGCGAGCACAGGTTGCAGACGTCCACGACGAGGTTGACCCGCGGCAGGCCCTTGCCCTGCACCACGCGCCTCAACAGCGCCTCGCTGCTCGGGCGGGTCTTCGTCGGATCCACGCCGAGCCGGTGGAAGAGCGCACGGACCTCGTTGACGCCGGGGATGTCCGAGGGGGGCCGGTGCGCGTGCTCCGCCGCGAGATGGTCGCAGACCCGCGCGCACTCGGCCTCGAAGGCCGCGGGCGCGGGGCCGAGCCGGACGCCCGTTGCCTCGAGCAGTCCGAGCGCGAGCACCCCGCGCAGGGGATCCTCGAGCGTCAGGGTGAGGTCGTGCCCGCCGGCTTCCAGCGCCATCGGCTCCTCTCCGCGATCCTCACGCGCCGGGGCTGCCGGCCCACGTTCGGGGTACCCCACGCGAAGCGTGGGTCCGGTTGCGCCGCGCCCGCGCGGCGGGGGGATGACGGGAGCTTGCATGCGCGCCGGAGCACACGGCCCTCACGGACGACGCGTACCCCGGCGCGTGGACGACCTTTCGTCTCTGGATCTCTGGAGTGGGCGGCGGGAAATCCCTTTCCGACCCTGCAGTCCGGACGCCTGAGCGTCCCCTCTGTGGCCAAACGTCAATGTCATCGCCGCCCACTCGATGCTCGGGCATGCGTGGGCGTCGCTTCGATGGGCGCGCACGTCGTCGCGGCGCTCCGCGACGGGTGCAGCAAGACCGTGGGCGCACCATAGCGTGAACCGCGCCGAGTTCCAAGGGAGATTTCGCGGGCGCGCCGACGGCAATGTTCGTGCCGTCATCACGCGCTCGTCGGAGAAGCGAACGTGCCGGAGGCAGCTCGGGATTTTCCCCAACGAGGCTAGAGATCGTTCGCCGGGAGCTTGCGTTCGACCGACACGATGCGCCAGCGCCGGCGCTCCGCGCCCTCGCCGAGCTCCAACTCGTCGCCGACCGAGCGCCCCACGAGCGCCCGTCCCACCGGAGCCTGGAACGAGACGACGTTGTCGCCGAGATGGTGCTCGTTCTCCCCCAGGATCCAGAAGCTGCGCCGCTCGCCCTCGCCGCCCTCGAGCACGACCTCGGTGCCGAGACCGGCGACGCCCTCGCGGTACTCCGAGTCGTCCACGAAGCGCGCGCGCGCGCGGCGCAACTGGAGCGCCGCGACGAGCCGGCTCACGTTCGCCTGCTTCTGCTTGGCGGAGTGGTATTCGGCGTTCTCGCTCAGATCCCCCAGCTCGCGCGCCTTCTGGATCGCCGCGGGGATCGTGGTGCGCAGCTCGCGCTCGAGCGATTCGAGCTCCTCGCCGAGGCGCGCCCACGTCGCCCGCGTCATCACCGGCAGATCGGTCCCCTCGGCCTGTCGGCCCACGCCCTCGAAGAGCCGGTCGGTCCGCTTCTGCCGGTCGGCGCGGATCGCCGCCGCCTCCCCGGGCAACCCGAGCCGCCCGACGGCATCGAGCGCCGGCAAGAGATAACGGTCGCTCGAGCGCCACGAGCGGAAGAGCACACGCAGCTTGAGCTGGATCTCCTCGGGGCAGGGTCGGCCCTCGAGCGCGCGCTCGAACGCGCCGCCGCGCGCGATCCAGCGCTGCACCTTCTCGGCGGTCGAGGGCTTGGGCCGGTTCTCGATCAGCGCGAGGGCCGTCCACAGCAGGAACCAGCCGTCGGGCGGCGGATCCGGAGCGGACAGCTCGTCCTCCAGGAGGCGCAGCGCGGCGCCCGGATAACGGGCGCCGTGCTGGAGGAGCGTGCGCCGCAGGTCGGCGCGGCCCGCGTCGTCGAGACGAGCGCGCAGTCGCGCGGCCTCGTCGCGCACGGCCGGGAAGCGCGAATCGAGCGCCGAGAGGATCGCGTCCGACTCGGTGCCCGGCGCGTCGGACGCGGCGAGCAGCGCGAGCTGCTCGTCCTCGCCGGCGAGCGCGGTGATCGAGAGACCTCGTTCCCACAGACCCGGGAGCACGCCCACCCACTCGTCCGCGCGGTCGGGGAACCACCGCGCGAACGAGAGTCCCGCCCGCGCGCGGTCCACGAGGTCCGCGCGGTCGTCGGTCATCACCCGCTCGACGAACCTGCCGAAGCGCTGCGCCAGCGCCGCTTCGGCTGCCGGATGCTGCGAGAGGAACTTGCGGATCGTGGCGAGGTTCACGCGCGCCGGCTTGCGGATCTCGAGCGCCGGCAGCGGAGCCTCCTCCTCCGCGCCCGCCTCGGCCGGCGCCTCGCCCGGGGCCCGCGGGCGATAGACCTGCTCGAACGCGCGCGAGACGTCGATGCGCGGATGGGACGGCGCGGCCGCGCGCGCGCGGCGCCAGAACGAGTTCCACTCCCTCGCGGGCACGAGATCCGTGCCGACCAGGAACACCTTGAGGCGTTGCGCGTCGCCGGCCCCGCCCAGCGCCTCGAGCGCGCGCGCGAGGACCTCAGCCGGCTCCTCGGCGCGCAGGCGCACGACCTCCGCGGGCGCCGTGAGCAACAGCAGGCGCAGGTCGTGGTCCGGGATCGGCGTGAGGGTGCGGAGGGCCGCCGCGTACGGCATGCGATGGCCCTTCGAGCGCGCGAAGTCGAGCACCACGGTGTCGCCGTCGTCCGCGGCGATCCGGCTCGCGCCGAAGGTGTCGTGCCATACCGCCCGCCCCGGCGGCAGCGCCGCGACGCGGTCGAAGCGATCGAGCGCGTCGGCGAGGATGCGCTGCGGATCCGCGACGCCCGAGATCCCGATCACGGCCGCCGCGTCGGGCAGCGCGGCGCCCGGACCCTGCCGCAGCGCCTCGACCAGCGGCTCGCGGAAACGCCGGCCGCCCGGCTCGCCGTCCCGCGCCACCGCGGCGAGGGCCACGGCCCGCAGCGCCGCGGCGCATGCGCCCGCGCGCCCCGCGCGCGCCAGGACGGGGAACGCGATGCTCACGAGCTGGTCGCAGACCTCGATCGCGCCCTGCTCCGCAGCCGCCGGCAGCGTCTGAACGAGCCGCGACAGACCCTCGAGGTCGCCGTGCTCCGCGAACTCGAGCGCCGCCTCCTCGAGCCCGGCGAAGCGGCCGCTCGCGGCGAACGCCGCCAGCAGGCACGCCAGCAGCTCGCGGCGGCGGGCGCCCTCGCCCGCCTCGCCCAGGCGCTGCGCGAGCAGCAGGCCGAGATCGAGATCGTCCGGCAGGATGCGGAGCGCGCGCGTGAGCGCCTCGATGCGCGCGGGCTCCTCGGCCAGGCCCTCGTGCGCGCGCACCAGCAGCCGCGCTCCGGCCTGGGTCTCGCCGAGCGCGAGGCTGCGCTCCGCGACCTCCGCCAGGGCCCGCCAGTCGCGCTCCCCGATCAGCCGCTCCCCGAGCGCCAGCAGCGTCTGCAGCGCGCGCTCGGTCTCGCCGTTCCTCGCGCACACGCAGGCGAGCAGGTAGTCCACGCCCGCCGTGCAACCCGGTTGCCGCTGGCGCGCGGCGCATTCGTCGCGCACGAGCGCGAGCGCGCCCTCCGCCTCGACCTGCCCGGCGAAGGTCTCAAGCAGCCCCATCGACTCGGGCGTGAGCGCGGCGGCTTCCTCGCCGCGCAGCACGGAGGAGAGAGTGGGACGGAAGGTCATGCGGGCTCCAGGGGAATCGATCACGGAAAAGGGCGCCCATCTTGGCGCAGCGCGGAGCGGCGGGCAAGGCGGGTCCGGGGAGTTTCCTGACGGAGGCTGGTCTTGAGTGTTCGCGCGGACGCCCCTAGACTGCCGCGCATGAAGATCTACACGCGGGCCGGCGACGACGGCAGCACGGGTCTGCTCGGTCCGGGTCGCGTGTCCAAGCACGCGGCGCGCGTGGAAGCCTACGGCAGCGTGGACGAACTGAACGCCGCGCTGGGCCGGGCCCGCGTGCTCGATCAGGAGAGCTGGCTCGCCGCCGAGTTGTCGACGATCCAGTCGAAGCTGTTCCACGCCGGAGCGGAGCTGGCCGCGACCGCTCCGGGAGCGCTGGACAGGCTCGAGCGCGTCACGGACGAGGACGTGGTCGCGCTCGAGCGCTGGATCGATCGCCTCGACGACGAGCTGCCGCCGCTCGCGAGCTTCGTGCTGCCCGGCGGCTCGGCGCTCGGCGCCGAGCTCCACGTCGCGCGCACCGTCTGCCGCCGCGCGGAACGGCGCGTCGTGGCGCTCGCCCGGGCCGAGCCGGTCGATCCGCGACTCGTGCGCTACCTCAATCGGCTGAGCGATCTGCTGTTCGTGATGGCGCGCTGGAGCAACCGGCGCGCCGGGATCGCCGAGACCGAGTGGCATCCGGGCGGCCGCTGAGACGGCCCGTCGCAGCTGACGAGTGATCCGGCCGCACACATCACCCCCGCGCCCCGGGCGGGTTCCGAATGAACGGCGGCTCATGCGGGGAACGCCGCCACGCAGTTTCGGAGGACGACCCATGCACTGGATGCCGATGTTCGTCGCGTCCGGCCGCCGCTCCCCCGGCGAATGGCTCCCGGCCCTGCTCCTCGCGCTCCTGCTGGCTTCTCCCGCGAGCGCGGATGTCGTGATCAAGGAGAAGAGCGTCTCCGAAGGCCTCGCCGGCTTTGGCAACGGCACCACGAACCGCACCCTGATCGTGGCCGGGGACAAGAGCCGTTCCGAGGACGAGTACGCCTACACCGGGCGCTTCAAGACCCTCGCTGGCGGGGGCAAGCCGCACACCCATTTCGTGATCACGCGGCTCGACAAAGAGGTCATGTGGAACGTGGATCCGGAGAAGAAGGAGTACACGGAGCTCACGTTCGCGGACTTCCGGCGGGCGATGGAGGCAGGCGCGGCCGAGGCCGAGAAGGAGAAGGCCGAGCAGCCGGCCGAGGCCAAGGACGTGGACATGACGTTCACCGTG
>DATKKO010000042.1:0-2699 GCA_035542955.1 Terriglobales bacterium | reverse complement strand
GCTCGTGCTCACGGCGCTGTCCGGCATCTTCTGTTTCGATCGTCTTCTCACCGCGCTGCCGGAGCCGCCGGATCGTTTTCGTCGCGCGATGACCACGCTCACTTTCGGGCTCGGCACCGCGATCCACTACGGCGCACCGATGGCGAACGTCTGGCTCGAGGCGCAGATCACCGCCACGGCGCTCCAGTGCTGGGCGCTGTGGATGGCGGCGCGCGGGCGCGCGTGGTCGTGCGGCGTGGCGCTCGGGCTCACCGTGCTCACGCGTTCCACGGTGACTCTCGCCGCGCCGGCCGCGTTGTGGATGCTCACACATGGCACAGAGGCGAAGACGGCGCGCGAAGCGGCGCCCCCGCGCGCGCGGTGGATCCGCGCGGGGATCGCGCTCGGCGTGCCCATCGCGATCGCGGCCGCGCTGCACGGGCTCTACAACCTCGCGCGCTTCGGCAGCCCGACGGACGCGGGCTATCACGACATCCTGATGGGCGACGCTTTCCAGTCGCTCGTCTCGCGCTTCGGCCGGTTCAACCTGCGCTTCCTCTCGCACAACCTCGACGGCTGGCTCTTCGCCCTACCGCGGCTCGTGAACGGCCGGCTGGTTCCGGACGGGCACGGCATGAGCCTGCTGCTCACGACCCCGTTTCTGCTGCTCCTCCTCCGGCCGCGCCGCGTGAGCGCGCTCGAATGGATCCTGCTCGGGAACTCGCTCCTGATCGCCGTGCCCTCGCTGCTCTACTACAACGACGGCTGGGTGCAATTCGGGCAGCGCTTCGCCCTCGACTGGATCGCGCTTGGCCTCGCCGCGTGCGCGCTCGCGAGCCGACGCGCCCCCGGCTGGCTCGTGACGGGCCTCGCGATCGTCGGAATCGGCGTGAACGCCTGGGGCACGCTCTGGTTCCAGGCGAACAACCTGCACTGATCCGAAAGCGCCCGGGGGGTCACCGGGCGCGGAGCGTGCCCCGGCCGAAGAGGTAGATGCAGTCGGCGGGCCGCGCGACGGGACTCGCGTACCGCAGCGGACCGAAGTCGAACTGGAGGGACCGAGTGCGGCCCTCGCGGGTCATCATGCGCTGGGTGAGACCGACGAAGTAGTAGCTGCTCACCGCCAGCCAGTCGCTCTCGCTCCCCGGGACGCCTCCCAGGTAGGGCACGGATTCGATCCCGTAGATCGCGGGGTCGACCGTGCCGTGGTACGTGAGGTACACGCGCCCGATGCCGCGCCGCGCCAGCTCGTCCCGCAGCGCGATGAGCCCCTGGCCCCAGTCCACGTTCGAGTCGTTCAACAGCCGGTATCCGCCGCCGGGTCCGCCCGACGGCCAGTTGAAGAACGAGAGGTACCAGGGCGCGGCGAACCCGGTCTCGACCGCCTGCAGCAGCGCGAGCGCGACACCCGCGCGCAGCCAGGCGCGGCCGCCGCGTCCCAGCGGGCGCAGCACGCGCGGCCACGCGAGCCCGCCCAGCCACACGCAGAGCAGCGGCAGGATCGGGAACATGTAGCGGATCCCGATGTCGAGATTGCCGAGAAACATCCCGACGCCCAGATAGACCGCCACGCCGACCGCGAGGAAGCTCCCGCGCCGGCGGCGGCGCGCGAGCGACAGGCCGGCCCGCGCCGCCAGCGCGCCGAGGAAGCCCAGCGGCCACTTGAAGAGGAAGGCGAGCGGAAAGTAGTACCAGACCGCGCGCGGCAGGATCCGGCCCAGCAAGTAGGCGGGCGTCACGCCGCTTTGCGATTCGACCGCCTGACGGTCGATGCCCGCGATCCAGAGCGCGGGCACGGGCAGGCGCAGGCCCGGCGCCGCGTGCGCGAGACTCGCGAACGCGCGCGACTCGAGTGGGATGCGCCCGAGCGGCATGAACGAGCCGCGGCCGAGATAGCCGATCTGGAGCGCGACGAGCACGACGGGAACGAGGAGCACGAGGCCGATCCACGCGCGCGCGGGGCGGCGCGCGCGACGGCGCGCGGTCTCGATCAGCGCGACCAGCGCGAGCGTCGGCGCGAGCAGCAACGCGCTGAAGCGCACGAGGAACGCGAAGCCGACCGCGGCGGCCGCGGCCCACCACCAGCTCCAGCGTCCGGTCCGCGCGAACATCCAGAACGCGTAGAGGCTCGCCAGCCAGCCGAGCCCGGTCGTGAGGTCCATCGTGACGAACCCGGCGTGCGCAAGCGCCTCGGGCGCGAAGGTGTAGAACGCGAGCGCCAGCACGCCGCTCCGCGCTCCGTACAGCCGGCGTGCCACCCGCCACACGAGCAGCCCGAGGCCGAACGAGAACAGCGCCACGACCAGGCGCGCGGCCTCGAACACGCGCTGGTAGCGATCGGCGTTCCGGCGCATGAACGACTCGCCGACCACGCCCTGTTCTCCGTTGCGGAGCGCCTCCTCCGACGGCAGACGCGCGCCCGCGGCGAGCGCCGCGGCGCCGCACAGGGCCTTCACCAGCGGCGGATTCACCGCCGAGATCCGCAGCTCGCCGCGGGCGGCGATCATCACGCCCGCCGGCAGATGGAAGTTCTCGTCGAAGGTGACCGAATTGCGGACGATGCCGAAGATCGCGAGCGCGAGGTGCAGGGCGAGCAACGCGGCGACCCAGGCGCGCTCGTGGGCGAAGCGGACCACGATCGCGGGCCGCGAGCCCTTGCGCCGCGCGGCCGGCCGGGACCCCGGCGCTCCCCTTCGTCTCATGCCTGCCACGATAGGCCC
>DATKKO010000041.1:0-9996 GCA_035542955.1 Terriglobales bacterium | reverse complement strand
CGCGGCCACGACCGTGATGCCGATGAACACCAGCCAGAAGAGCCGCGCCCGCGCCGGAGCGGCCGGAGTGCCGATCGCCGGCTTCAGCATCCGCTCGTAGAGCGCCCCGCCCAGCGACGATCCGATCAGGGAGCCGATCACGCCGTAGAGGAACGAGTAGCCCATGTAGACCGCCTTGCGGTCGGGCGGAGCCACGAGACCGATGAAGCTGTAGTACTTGGGGTGCGCGGTCATCTCGCCGATGGCGAAGATCGCGATGCCGAGCACCAGCATCCACGCGTGCTGGGAGAAGGCGAGGCAGAGCATGCCGCCCGCGCCGATGAGCATGCCGGCGATCATGGTCGGCAGCGCCGGGCGGTCGCGCACGATCCGGCTCACGATCACCTGGAGCAGGATGATCATGCCCGCGTCGATCACGGTCACGTGCTCGGCGTCGAAGACGAAGCGCGCGTGGATGCCGAGCGCGTGGAGCAGCGCGGTCACCGCCTCGCTCACGGGCCTCCGGTCGACGAAGTCGCGCAGGTACCAGAGCACCGAGCCGAACTGCTGGAAGTAGAGGATCCAGAAGCCCGAGTAGATCACGATCATCAGCACGAAGCGCGCGTCGCCCAGCACCTCGGCCGCGCCCGCGAGCACGTCCGCCAGCGTCTTGCGGCTCGCGGGCATCGGCGGATCGCGGAAGGCGAAGATCGCGGGCAGCAGCATGGCGGCGGTGTACGCGGACGAGGCGATGAAGACCGCCTGCCAGGAGAAGCCCTTCAGCCAGCTCACGACCAGCGGCGCGGTGAAGGCGCCGACGTTGATCATCCAGTAGTAGATGCCGAAGCCGATCGCGGACGTGCGCTCGTCCGTGGTGCGGGCGATGGTGCCCGAGATGATGGGCTTGAAGAGCCCTGCGCCGACGGCCATGAGGAGCAGGGCGAGGAAGACGATCGCGTAGGCCGAGGCGTGCCCCGAGGCGAAGTAGCCCAGCGCGAGCAGCGAGAAGGCGAAAAGCAGCATGCGCCGGTAGCCGTAGCGATCCGCGAGCGCCCCGCCCAGGATCGGGATCACGTAGGTCGCGGCGTAGACGATGCTCTGCAGGAAGCCGACGGCCGACTCGCTGAAGTCCAGCCCGCCGCGCGCGCGGGGATTGGTCAGGTAGACGGCGAGCACGGACATCAGGCCGTAGTAGGCCGCGCGCTCGAACAGCTCCATCACGTTCGCGATCCAGAACGTGCGGGGGAAGTCGCGCAGGACGCTGACCTTCATCGAGCCTCCGGACGTGGGCGGCCGCGCGCGGAGACGCGCGGAGGGACGGCGAGACGCGCGGCCAGTCTACAGCAGCGCGATCTGCTCCGCCCGGCGCCAGGAGGAGGCGAGGCGCCCGAGCGCGTCGGGGAGCGGGGCGCTGTCGCGACCCACCACGAACAGGTACTCCTTGTTCCGCAGGTGGCTCACGCGGCCGACCTTCACGCCGCGTGGATTGAAGATGCCGATCTGCGCGCCCACGTAACGCTTGAAGTCCAGCTCGAGCACGTGAACGCGTCCGACCTCGCCAAGGAGGGACGTCATCTCCCGCCGCGACAGATAGCCCTCGTTGTTGAAGGAGGCGATCACGTAGCGGCAGCGCAGCGAGCGCAGCACCCGCCGCATGGCCGCCGCGATGCGCGGGCGCGAGTTGAACGCGCTCGAGTACGAGCGGCAGTCCACGCGCTTGCAGGCCGTCCCGTAGACCTCGGGCGCGTCCCAGCGCACCAGCGTTTCCCAGACGTGGTAGTTGCCGAGGTAACGGTGCTGGTTGTACGGCGGGTCGAGATAGACGAGATCCGCCTCCCAGACGGCCGCGGCTTCCTCGGCGTCGAGCTGGTGAGCCTCGCCCGGCCCGGGCAGGATTTGCGGCATGCGCAGCTCGAGGTCATGGAGGGCGCGCGGCGCCCAGCGCTTGAGATACGCCATCTGCACGCCGGTGGTCGAGTCCACGCGGTCGGCCGCCTCCATCAGCGAGACGAGCGCCACCGCCTCCAGCTCGGGCTCGACGCCGAGACGCGCGATCCGCTCGCGGATCGCGTCGATGCGCGCGCCGTTCTTCGGATGGAAGAAGCGCGAGCGCTCGCAGAAGGTCTCGGTGAAGTAGCCGGGCCTGGGCTTCGTGCGCGCGAGATCACGGATCAGGCGCTCGGCCTTCGTCCCGATCCGGTCCCGATCGGCGGCCACGTAGCACCGCGCCAGCGTCGCCGCGTAGCTCAGGTGGTCGTTGGCGATGACGTAGCAGCCTGCGCGCTTGAGCGCGTGCCCCACCCGCGCCGTGCCCGAGAAGAGATCGACCGCGCGGCGCACGCCGGGCAGCCGCCGCGCGATCGCGAGGATGCGCGGGACCAAGAGCCGCTTCGAGCCGAGGTACTTGATCACGGGGAGGCGCCGCCGCCCGCCGCCGCGGGCTCGCCGGTTCGGCGCGCGTCCCCGAACAGGCGATCGACCGCCACCAGCGCCAGCGGGATCACCGCCGGGAAGGCGAGGTAGCTCATGCGGGCGACATTCGCATCGAGCAGGATCGGCATCGCCACCGCGACCGGGACCAGGACCGCGAGCCGCAGGATCGGACTGCGCCAGCTCCCGCGGCGGGCGAGAATCCAGAAGCCCCAGACGGCGAAGACCCACACCACGCCAAAGGCGAGCCAGCCCTCGATTCCCGTGAACAGCATCCGCCGGGCCGAGTGAAGCCGCTCCCACACGTTCACGAATGGATTCCCGATCGCGAAATCGTGTGGGCTGGCGGCGCGCACGGTGAGCCGGAATCCCAGGTAGATGAGGATTCCCGGCAGGCAGAGCAGGACTTTGGCGATGCGGTCGCGGGCCGGGGTCGGGAGGAACAGGATGGGGGCCAGCACGTATCCCGTCGTCTCCTTCGCGAGCATCCCGACCAGCACGGAGAGGAAGAGCCCCCAGCGCCAGTTCCGCAGGGCGCACAGGATGGCCGCGCACAGGAACAGATACGAGGCCGCATCGGTCATCGGCCCGCCCGCATAGTTGATCACGGCGTGCCCGCCCAGGAAGAGCACGCTGCCGAGGAGGCTCTCCACGGCCGGGAGGCCGAGGGCCTCGCAGAGCAGGAACAGAAAGAGCCCCGCGCCCGCGAGGCACAGCGCATCCACCATCCCGAACCGGAACTTGATGACTTTCTCGGCGGCGAGGTCGTAGAGGACCGCCGCCGACCGGGGCGGGGCAGGAACCAGCCGCGCGAGGTACGGGGTGAACAGGCGATAGCGAAACGGCTGGGCGATCGTCTCGAGGCTCGTTCCCTTGTAGATCTCGATGTAGGCCCATGAGTCGGCGAGGGCGGTCCCGTGGACGTCCACCTCGGAGATGATGTTGTAGACGATCGGGAAGGCGACGCTCAGGCACAGCAGGAAGACCAGCGCGAGCGGAAGAGCCCGGGCCCGCTTCATCTCGGCACTCCTTCCCGAGGCGGCACGATCATGCGTTCCCTGCGCGGCCCCACCACCCGTCCACCTTCGCCACCACCTCCGGCGCGCTCGCCACGGGCTCCGGGTAGCCGGGCTTCCAGGTCGCGTCGATGCCGAGCGGCCCGCGGCAGGCGATCCACGCGCCCCGCGACTCGCTCGCCGCGGGCACCACGTCCCGGGCGCAGTCGAAGCGCGTGAAGATGCCCCACAGCAGCAGCTCGTCGTCCTCGAGCGGGACGTCGGCGCTCACGGCGACGATCAGCTTCACGCCCGCGTACTCGGGGCGGCGCACGAGCGCCTCGACCACCTCGCGCCCCGGCGTGGATCCCGAGGCGCGGGTCTCGCGCGCGTCCGCGCCGGGGCCGCGCTTCATCCGCACCACCAGCATCCCGCCCCAGGCGAGGCGGCTCGCCGCGACGCGGCCGTCGAACGCGCGCGGATCCGGCGGCTCGCGCGGGATCGCAACCGCCGCGCGCTCCGGCTTCGTCTGCGCGTCGAGCACCATCTTGCTGCCGAGGTTCATCGTGTACGAGGTGAAGTCGAGGGTGTCGAGCGGCACGCCGGGCACGACCAGCAGGTCCTCCGCCGGATCGAAGTTCCTCGCCAGCGCGCCGAACACCGCGGCGCGATCGCGCACGTTCACGTCGGCGTCGACGAGCACGACCACCTTGGTCAGTGAGAGCTGGCCCGTGCCCATCAGGCCGAGCGCGGTCTTCATCGCCTCCTTCGCGAAGCGGTTCTCGACCGCGACCACCAGCAGGTTGTGGAACCCGGCCTCGAAGTACGCCCACAGGTCGCGGATCTCGGGGTGCAGCACACGGAGCGCGCCGGTGAACATCGCCTGCACCGCCTCGCCCATGAACTTGTCCTCCTGCGGCGGCTTGCCCACGACGCTCGCCTGGAACACGGCGCCCCGGCGGTGCGTGATTCCGCGCACGGCGAAGACCGGGAACGGCGCGGCGTGCGAGTAGTGGCCGAAGTGATCGCCGAAGGGGCCTTCCTGCCGCCGCTCGCCGGCGGGGACGAGACCCTCGATCACGAACTCCGCGTCCGCGGGCACGTCGAGCGCGATCGTCGTCGCGCGCGCGAGCCGCGTGGGCGCTCCGCGCAGGAAGCCGGCGAAGGCCAGCTCGTCCACGCCCTCGGGCAGCGGCGCGACGCTGGCGAGGAGCAGCGCCGGATCGGCGCCGACCGCCACCGCGACCGGCAGCGGACGCCCGAGCTTCTCCGCCTCGTGGAAGTGGAAGCCTCCACCCTTGCCGATCTGCCAGTGCATGCCCGTCGTCTTCTCGTCGTAGACGTGCATGCGATAGACGCCCAGGTTGCGCACGCCGGTCGCGGGGCTCTCGGTGAGCACGAGCGGGAAGGTGAGGAAGCGACCGCCGTCGCCCGGCCAGAGCCGCAGGATCGGCAGGCGGGAGAGGTCCGCGCCCAGGGCGCGCTCCTGCGCGGGCCCGCGCCCGATCCGCTTCGGGCGCATCGCGAGCACGCGGCCGAGGCTCGCGCGGCGCGCCCAGAGATCGGCGAGGCGCCGCGGCGGCAGCGCGTGCGCGAGCTGCTCGATCTCGGCGCCGATCGCGGCTGGCCTGCGCCCGAGCGCCCATTCGATCCGCCGCACCGCGGCGAGCACGTTCACGGCGAGCGGGAACGAGGCGCCGCGCACGCGCTCGAAGAGGAGCGCGGGGCCCTCGGCCTTCGCTTCGCGGCACGCGATCTCGGTCACCTCGCCGTCCGGATCGACCTCGCGGGAGACGCGCTTCAGGTCGCCGCGACGCTCGAGATCGGCGAGGAAGTCGCCGAGCGTGCGGAACCCGGTCACGGCCGCCATCCGCATGCGGGAGCGCGCGGGTCGTCGCGGCCCGGACGGGGAATCGCGCTCACTCCAGCTCCTCGTCGCGCCAGCCCGGTCCCGCCGGCTCGCCGAGCAGGGCGAGGACCTTGTTCGTGAATCCCCCGACCACGTCCGCGAGGCTCTCCGGTTTGCCGTACCACGGCGGCGAGACCGGCATCACCACCACCCCCTCGCGCGAGAGGCGCTGCATGTTCTCGAGCGCGATGGTCGAGAGCGGCGTCTCCCGCACGCACACGATCAGCCGCAGCCGCTCCTTGAGCGCCACCGCGGCCGCGCGCGTGATCAGCGAGTCGGCGATCCCGACCGCGATCTTGGACAGGGTCGAGACCGTGCACGGCAGGATCACGTACGCGTCGTAGCGGTTGCTGCCCGACGAGAACGGCGCGGCGAGATCGGAGTCGGCGAAGATGCGCTTCACGTGCGGCTCGAGATCGGCCGGCTTCAAACCCGTTTCCGAGAACAGGACCTGGCGCGCCCAGTCCGAGAGCACGAGATACTTCTCGCCGGGGCAGCGCCGGACCAGGTCCACGCCGAACGCGCTGCCCGAGGCGCCCGTCATCCCGATCAGATAGCGCGCCATCTCAGAAACCTCCGCCGGCCGTGCGCGCCGCGAGCACCGCCGCGAGCGCGACCGCGCTCACCCACACGTTCACCTTGAAGAAGGCGAGGTTCACGTCCTCGGCCCAGCGCTGCTCGAAGTAGAGGAGCACGGCCGCGAGCCCGAGCAGGCCCGCCGCGGCCAGCCCCCAGCCGCTCGCATGCGCCCGCTCCGCGCTCAGCACGCCGCTCACCGCCGCGAGCAGCGCGAGCCACGCGGCCACGTGCAGCCCGCCCGAGACCCGGAGGGCGCGCTTGCGCCCCAGCCGGACGACCATGGAGCGGACGCCGTTCGCGCGATCGGATTCCTCGTCGAGGGTCGAGTAGATGATGTCGAAGCCGCTCCCCCAGAACAAGGTGAATGCGCCGAGCCCGACCGCGGGCCACGGGCGCGCGAGATCCGGATGCGCGGCGAGATAGCCGGCGAGCGGGGCGAGCGCCATGCCCGAGCCCACCCCGAGGTGGCAGAGCGGGGTGAACCGCTTCGTGAACGGATAGAGGGCGAACACCGCGAGCGGGATCGCCGCGACCTTCAGATAGAGGAGATGAGCCGGATCGAGCGCCCAGCACGCGGCGAGGTAGGCCGCGATCGCTCCGGCCAGCAGCGCCCAGGCCTCGCCGAGCCGCATGCGTCCGCTCGGCAGCTCGCGCGCGCGCGTGCGCGGGTTGAGCGCGTCGAGGCGGCGGTCGATGAGCCGGTTGAGCGTCATCGCGCTGGTGCGCGCGCCCACCGCGGCGATCGCCACCAGCAGCCAGCGCCCCGCGCTCATCCCCGGACCCGAGGCGCTGAAGATGCCCGCGAGGATCAGCGGCAACGTGAAGAGCGTGTGCTCGAAGCGCACGAAGGAGGCGTAGGTGCGCAGGCGGGCGATCGGCGGAACGGAGGCGGTCATGGCTGGCGAACGCGGCGGCGGCGGCATGGCCGGGACGGCGCGAAGCGCGAGACTATCCCAGAGCCTCGCGGGAGTTCCACCGGCGGGGCCCGGGATCGCGGCCTCAGAGCCGGATCGCGTCCGGCGCGCTCGCGCCCGCGCCGGCACCGCGTGGCTGCGCGAGCGCGACCCCGACCATCACCAGCGCGGCCGAGACGAGGAACCCCGCGGGCAGGCGCTCCCCGAAGATCGCCCACGCCATCAGCGCCGTCGTCGGCGGCTGCAGGTTCGACCACACCGCCGTGGCCGCGGGGCGCAGGTGCTCGACGCCCCAGAACCAGATCACGTAGTTGAGGCCCGAGGTGAGCCAGGCCAGATAGAGGAGCGCGCCCCATCCCGGCGGGGTGACCGCCGCGGGATGAAAGCCCCGGAGGGCGAGCAGCCCGACGGGCAGGTACACGAGCGTGCCCGCGAGCAGAGCCTCCGTGGTGACGAGCAGCGGACCGTAGCGACGCGTGAGATCGCTGCCCGCATGCATGTACAGCGCCCACGCGATCACGGCGCCGAGCACGAGCAGGTCGCCGAGGAGCGAGCGCTCGCCGAAATGGATCCCGCGCTGCAGGAGCAGAGCGAGCACGCCCGCGAATGCGAGAGCGACGCCCGCGACCTGCCGCGCGTTCGGCGCGGCGCCCCGCAGCGCGGCGATGAGCAGGAGGATCGCGGGCGTCAGCCCGTAGAGGAGCGCCGCGTGCGAGGCGCTCGCCCACTGCATCCCGAACAGGAACAGCGCCTGGTTCGCCGGCACGGCGAGGAATCCGAGCAGCCAGATCCGGCTGCGATCCGCGGGGGCGATGCGCTTGCCGGGGCGCAGCAGCCGCGTCGCGGGCCAGAGGAGGAGGCATGCGAGCACGAAGCGGAACAGCGCGAGCACGAGCGGCGGGAAATCCGCGAGCGCGGCCTTCGCGACGAGGAACGTGCCGCTGGAGATGAGCACGTTGAGCGCGAGAGCGGGGAACAGCGCGGGCGGGCGACGGGACATGGAGGAGCGCACGGTAGGGCGGGACGCGTCCGCCGGGCAAACGGCGCTCGCAAAGCGCGCGCGCTCGCGGGCGCAAAGGACAGGGCCCGGCACCCCAGTCACCCGGAGCCGGGCCCGAACGTCCCGCCCGTCCGCTTCGTCGTGGTGCGGCTCCCTTCGGCCGACCGGCCCCCGATAACGGCCAACCTCCACGAGCTCGACACCACTCGTCACGTTCGTGCAGAGGTCTTGCGACCTCGACCCTGGGCCATCGCAACGAACGGACCAACGGCCGCGAGAACGGAGAGAGCGCGCCAACTCCGCATTTCACGGCGAGCACGGCGAGCCGGGCGCCGGGCGCGAGCGCGATCCTGGCGCTCCGGGTGTCCACGACGTTCGCGTCCGCGTCTGAGCGAGGACGCCGTGCTGCTCGTCTTGCGCGCGAAACGACCGGTGTGATCGGAGCCGACGCACCGCGACCGGAGTGGACGGCGAGAACCGGATTCGCGAGCCACGCGACTGCCGGCATCTCGCCGCCCGCGCGGGGGGCCCGAATCAGCGTTCGCCTTGCTCCGGCCGCGCCTGTCGCTGCGTGCGCCTCCTCACCGGGGCGCACGCCCGCCCGAAGTCGAGATCGCCGCGGACACGCGGGCAGCCGGGCGGATCGAACTGCTGAGCGCCGCGGTTGGCGCGGCTTCGATGAGTCCGGTCGCTCGAGGGCCGCTGATTTCGCCTCTTGCCTGCGCCGGGCGCACGAATACCCGCATGAATCCTGACCAAGACGTCTATTGACATACTGCACGCCTGTGCACTAGGGTGCGCTCGTCGATGTCCACGAGGCATGCAGTCGCCTGGGGGCCATGCCATGTTGAATGACCGAGCGCGAGAGATCCTCTCCTACATCCGGAGCTTCCAGCAGGAGCACGGGCTTCCTCCCACGATCCGCGAGATCGGGAAGGCGTTCGAGATCTCCTCGACCAATGGCGTCCGCTACTACCTGACGATGCTCGAGAAGGCCGGCTACCTGAAGCGCAGGGGCAAGGTCTCCCGCGGCAGCAGCCTGCTCGCCTCGACGCGCCGGGCCGGCGTGCCGCTCGTCGGCCGCGTCGCCGCGGGCCGGCCGATCCTGGCCGAGGAATGCGTCGAGGACCTGCTCGACGTGGGCACGATCTTCGGCGAGCCGAGCGGCTTGTTCGCGCTGCGCGTTCGTGGCGACAGCATGGTCGAGGCCGGCATTCTCGACCGCGACCTCGTCATCGTCCGCCAGCGTGAGCAGGCGAATCCAGGCGACATCATCGTTGCGCTCGTCGGCACCGAGGCCACCGTCAAGTACTACCGTCCCCGCGGGAACACGATCGAGCTCGCGCCGGCCAACGCGAAGTACGAGCCCATCAGCGTCACGCCCGATCATGAGTTCAGGATCCTCGGCATCGTGACGGGCGTGCTGCGCACGGTGGGCGGTCGCGGAGCATAGGGAGGGCGCGACCGGATCCTTCCGCGGCGGCCTTGCGGAAGCGCCGGCGGCCGGATCGAGCCCGAGCCATCCGGAGGCGGATCGACCAAGACGATCATCAATAGGTTTCAGCGTCCCCGCGAAGTGCACAAGTGTTCAGTAGTCGGAGGTGTGATGACGAACCAGAAGCTCGCTCCCGAGATCGACGAAGAGCTCCGCGGGCGTTGGGAGCCGGTGTACCGCAGCCAGCTCCACTACCTGGTCACCTGGAGCACGCGTGCGCGCCGGCCGGTGCTGCGCGATCGGCACGTGCGGGCGCTGAAGGAGCTGATCCAGCACGACTGCGACGAATCGGATTTCACGCTGACCGAATTCGCCGCGGGGCCGGATCACGTGCACGTGCTCCTGGGGCTCGATCCGAGCCACAGCGTGTCGAGCGTCGTGCGCCAGCTCAAGGGCCACTCGGGCGTCGAGCTGTTGCGGAGCTTCCCTGAGCTCCGCGTCTGGTTGCGCGCGAACCTGGTCTGGGACGAGCCGTACTCCGTGGAGACCGTGAGCGCGGCCCGTGTCGAGAGGATCTGCGCGCGACTCCGTGCCCTGCACCCGCAGGAGGACGATCTCGCGGCGGCGTGTTAGGGCGTGGGACCACAGACCGAGTGCTGGGGCGGTGGGAACACCGGCGCCCGACGCTGGACCCGCGAGACCACGCGCGCACGAGAGGGCGCAGGGGTGGCTGCGCCACCCGAGTTCCGAGGTGA
>DATKKO010000040.1:0-9330 GCA_035542955.1 Terriglobales bacterium | reverse complement strand
AGGAAGGCGAGGAACAGCAGGCCGAGATCGCCGAGCCCGGGCACGAGCGCCGAGAACAGGGCCATGACGGCCGCCGTGCCGAGCGCGAGCAGCGCGTTGTTCGCCAGGTACAGCGCCGCGCCGCCCCACGGGACCGGGGCGCCGCGCACCAGCATCACGATGCCGGCGAGCACGCACTCCAGCGCGATCACGCACCAGGTGCCGAGCGTCACCGCGGCCCACTTGCTGAACACGTACTGCGCGCGCGTCACGGGGCGCGCGAACACGAGCTGCAGCGTGCCGGACGAGACGTCCTGCCCGATCATCCCCGCCGCGATCGTGAGCGCGAGGAAGTAGCAGTCGCCGAGGATGGAGAAGCCGGAGCCGGGGGAGAGGATGACCGGGATCATCGACATCCAGATCACGGTGATCAGGATCACGATCCGCATCGGGCTCGTGAAGCGCTGGCGCAGGGTGGCGAGGATGATGGGCAGGCTCATGCCGGGCCTCCCCGCGCCTCGTCCTCGAGGAACAGGCGCTCGAGCCGGCCCTCCTCGGGCGTGACCTCCGCCAGCGGCACGCCGGCCGCGACCAGCTCGCGCACGAGGCGCGCGGCGCCGCTGTCGTCGGCGACGGCGAAGCGGGCCAGCGGCGGCGCCACCTCGCGCAGCTCGGCTCCGGCGCGCACGGCCGCGCGCTCGAGCACCTCGCGCGCCACGACGATCCCGTCGGCGGGGCAGCGGATCCGCAGCACGCGTGCCATGGTCGCGCCCGCGTGCAGCGTCTCCATCGCCTCGACGCGGCCCTGCTTCACGAAGGCCACGCGGTCGCAGACGCGCTCGACCTGATCGAGCTGGTGCGAGTTGAGCACCACCGTCGCGCCGCGCGACTTCACCTCGCCGAGCAGCCGCCGGAACAGGACCACGCCCGCCGGATCGACGCCCGACGCGGGCTCGTCGAGGAAGACGTACCGCGGCTGGCCGAGCAGCGCCTGGGCGAGCCCGAGACGCTGCAGCATGCCCCGCGAGTAGCGGCGGATCGGGCGCGTCGCCGCCTCGGGCTCGAGGCCCACGCGCGCCAGCGACGTCGCGACCTCGCTCGCCCGCGCGGGCGCGGACAGCCGCGCGAGCGCGTGGTGGTAGGCGAGGAAGTCGCGGCCCGTCATCCACCGGTCGAGCGTCAGCCGCTCGGGCAGGTAGCCGCTCATCGAGCGCACGACGAGATCGTCGGGCTCGTGCCCGTCGACGCTGATGTGTCCGGCGTCGGGGCGCAGGAACCCGAGCAGGCAGCCGAGCAGCGTGGTCTTGCCCGCGCCGTTCGGGCCGATGATGCCGAAGACCTCGCCGGGCGCGATCTCGAGCGTCACGCCGTCGAGCGCGCGCACCTGCCCGGCCCTGAAGGTCTTGGTCAGGCCCTCGATGCGGATGCCGTCCATGCCGGGCGCATCGTGACAGAGGCGCGTGGACCGCGCAATCCGGCCCTCAACTCCGCCACGCTGGCTGCCGATACCTCCGGCGACCCGCGCCGGGGACCCTCTCGGCCCCGGCGCGCGGAACCCCTTTCGCGGGTCCAGGATGACCGTCGCAGCGCTTCTCGCCGATCTCGACGCCTCGGCTGCCCGTGGCGTTCCGTTCGAGGAACTGCTCGAGGCCGCCGTGAGCGGTCTTCATACATCGAACCCGCGCTTCCACTGGACCGGCATCTACGAGCTGTTCGAGGACGGCTCGCTGCGTCTCGGCCCGTTCGTGGGCGCGCCCACCGAGCACGTGTTCATCGGCTACGGCAAGGGCATCTGCGGCACGGCCGTCGCCGAGGGGCGCAACCTGAACATCCCCGACGTGAGCAAGGTGGGTAACTACCTGGCGTGCAGCACCGAGACGCGCTCCGAGCTCGTCGTGCTGATCCGCACCGGGGACGTGATCCACGGGCAGATCGACATCGACAGCCACGAGCTCGACGCGTTCGATCCGGCCTCCGTCGAGGACGTGCAGAAGGTGGCGGACTGGCTCTCGCGGCTGTACGCGAGCCGGCCGCTGGCCTGAGCGCCGCGGTGAACCCGCCACCCGCCGATCCCGCCCGCCTCGAGCCTGCGCTCGAGCTGTTGGGTCCGATGCTCACGGCGGACTCGCTCGAGGACGCGGCGGCGCACGCGACCCGGATGTTCGCCTCGCTCTCCGCAGCCGAGGCGGTCGTGCTGTTCCTCGTGAACGGCAAGGACACGGGCGCCGAGTTCTGGGTGCCCGGGGACGACGCGACGCGCCTGCGCTTCCGTCCGCACCTGCGCGGCCTGGCGCTCGAGTTCCTCGCGCACGGCGCGCCCGTGAACTCGCCGTTCCCGCCCGAGGTCGCCGACGGCCTCGAGCCGAGCGTGCTGCCGCTGCTCGACCGCGGCCACACGCTCGGCATCGTGTGCTTCGCCGGACGCGGGGACGCCACGGCTCCCTGCTCGAGCGCCGCGGTCGTCGTCGCCCGGCTGATGGCGCAGCACCAGGCCAGCTCGCAGTCGCAGGCCTCGCGGGCACGATACGAGCGCTGGTTCAAGCAGTTCGATTCGCAGATGCGGCTGCTCGAGCGCGAGCGGCAGAAGTTCGCGGCGTTCGTGAACCAGTCGGACACCTTCGTGTTCACCGCGGACGGATCGCGCACGGTGCGCTGGGTGAACCGCGCGGCGGCCGCCCGCTTCGGCCAGCAGGGCGAGGGGGAGACGGGGTGGGTGGGCCGGAACTGCGACGAGATCTGGCCGCTTCTCGGAGAGCCGGCGGGAGTCCCGGCCGAACCGGCCTGCCCGGTCGCGCGCGCCTTCGTGACGGGCCGGCCCGCGCACCAGGGGTTCCGGCCGCATCGCATCGATGGTGCGCGCGCGTACTACGCCACGGCGCTCCCCATCCGCGACCCGGATGGCCGTCCGCGCGAGGTGCTCGCGATCGTCCAGGACCTGAGCCAGCTCGCGATCGTCCGGCGGATGGAGCTGGACCTGCAGGCGGTCGTCTCCAGCGCTCCAATGGTGCTGTTCTCGGTGGATCGCGAGGGCGTCTTCCGCATGTCCGAGGGACGCGGCCTCGCGGGTCTCGGCCTGCGCCCGGGCGAGGTGGTGGGCCGATCCGTGTTCGACGTCTACGCCGGCAATCCGGAGATCCTCGAGAGCGTGCGGCGGGCTCTGCACGGCGAGGACTTCGTGATGGAGACGCGGGAGGCGGGCATCCGGTTCGAGACCCACTACACGCCGCAGCGCGACTCGGCGGGCGAGATCGTCGGCGTGGTCGGCGTGGCGATCGACGTCACCGCGCGCGATCGAATCTCGGAGCGCGCGCGCGAAGCGGATGCGCCGGAGGACGAAGCCGCGTAGCGGCCGCGCCCGCCTCTTGTCCCCGGTGGGAAGCAGCAGGAGTCGTCTCTTCCCCGCCGGCGCTCCGGCTGGGCCCGCCCGGTCGACGCCCCCTTCGGTCTGGCCCTCGACCCATCGGGGAACGTGACGTGAGCGAGATCTGGGTGAACCACCGCATCCAGGTGTTCGGCGCGCTGGCCACGCCCGCGACTTCGACGAGCTGGGGGCGGTTGAAAGCGCTGTATCGCTGACGGACGGCACGCGAAAAGGCCCCGGTCTCGGGACCGGGGCCCTTCGCAAGAGTTGCCGAGATCACTTGCCCTTCAGCGCCAGCTCCTTCATCGCCTTCGCGATCCGGAACTTGAGCACGCGCTTGGCCGGGATCTTGATCGGCTCGCCGGTCTGCGGATTGCGGCCCATGCGAGCCTTCCGATTCACCACGACCAGCTTGCCCACGCCGGGGAACACGAAGCCGTTCTTCTTGGCTTCCTTGCCGGCGAGCGTGGCCAGCTCCTCGAGGATCATCGTGCCGGTCTTCTTCGTGAGCTCGAACTTGTTGGCGATGTGAGCAGCGACCTGGGACTTGGTCATCATCTTCGCCATTGGTTCCTTCCTTTCCCTGCGAGGGTACGGGTCTCGGAACGGCGGGCACGAACGCGTGCCCCAACCGGGTGTGTGTATAGCAGGAGAACCCGCATTTTCAAAGCGCATTCTCGCTGCCGCCGCCGTCCCGCCCGCGCCTGGTGCGGTCGAAACGGCCATGCATATTCCGGGCCCGTCCTGCGCGGGTGGAACGAGGTCGGCCCGCGGAGTCCGCCGCGTGCCCGCGTCAGTCGACCCGCACGATCCTGCCGATCGCGATCGATCCGCTCGTGCTCGCCCGCAGGAAGTAGACGCCGGAGACGACGCGCTTGCCGTGATCGTCACATCCGTCCCACGCGAGAGGCAGGGTTCCCGCCGCGGCGGATCGCGCGCCGAGGGAGCGCACGCGTCGTCCCGCGGCATCGAAGATCGCCGCGTCGACCCGCGCCGCCTCCCGCAGCGTGAGCGCGATGCGCACGGGACCGCGGCTCGGATTCGGGACCGCGGCGCCCAGCGTCAAATGAGGCGCGGATGCAGGTGGGCCCACCGCAAGGGGTAGCGCGCCGAGATTGAACTTCCACTGTGACCGGCCGTGCGTGGCCGCGACCAGCGTGCGCGTGGCCCGGTGGTAGGAGAGATCGAGCACGGCCTGCATCGGCAGCCCGACGCCCAGCGGGCCCCAGCTCGCGCCGCGGTCGCGGCTGTAGTAGACGCCGAGGTCCGTGCCGACCACGAGCATGTCGGGATCGTCCGGGTTCACGAACAGATCGTTGGCCGGAGCGTCGGGCAGGTTGCCGGCGATGGCGGTCCAGGACGAGCCGTACCCCTCGCCCCGGAAGACGTGGGGCGTGTGCTCGTCCTGGCCGAAGCCGGACTGGCAGACGTAGACCAGGGTCGAGTCCACCGGGTCGGCCGTCACCCGGGTGATGGCGAAGAGGGGCAGCCCGGTCGTGATCTCGGTCCAGGATCCTCCGGCGTCGAGCGAGCGCCAGACATGGCCGTCGTCGGTCCCCGCGTAGTAGATCCGCGGGCTCGCGGGCGAGACGTCGAGGGTCGAGATCGTGTGGTAGGTGAGCTGGGAGGGCGGGTTGTTCCCCGAGGTGAGGTCACCGCTCACCGCCGTGTAGGAGAGCCCGTTGTTCGTGCTCTTGTAGACCCGGTGGCTGCCGAAGAGCAGGACCTGGTGGTTCGACGGATCCATGACGAAGGGCGCGCACCAGTTGAAGCGGTCGGAGCTGGTGATCCCGGTGGGGTAGGTCCAGGACGAGCCCCCGTTGGTCGAGCGGTTCGGCCCCTGCCCCGAGCTGCCGTACTGGTACTCGGTGAACACGACGAGCGGGTTCGTCGGATCGATCCCCACGTAGAACCCGTCGGCGGCCTCCCCAACCGCATGCCAGCTCGAGGGCAGGGAGTCCGTGATCATGCAGCCGTTGTCCTGCGTCCCGCCGCCGAGCCGCCTCGCGTTCGACGGGTCGACGCAGCCCGCGTAGAACTGGCTGATGGGCAGGTCCACGGACTTGCTCCAGCTCGTGACGTTCGTGGACCAGAAAAAGCCCCCGTCGTTGCCGAGGTAGAGGTGGCTCGAGCTGGCCGGGTCGATCCACAGGCCGTGCTGGTCGACGTGAGTCGATCCTCCGATGGCCAAGAAGGACTGGCCGCCGTTCGTAGAGCGCAGGAGGGACACGCCCTGGGGATAGACGATGTCCGGGTTGACCGGATCCACGGCGAGGTCGCCGAAGTACCAGCAGAAGCCTCCGAACGCGTTGCGGAACGTCGTGCCGACATCGCGCCGGGTCCAGCTCTCTCCACCGTCGAGGCTGCGATAGAGGCCGAGCCCCACCCAGGAGAGGGTGCCCACGTTGCCCGACCCGATCTGGGCGTACACGATCGACGGCCGCGAGGCGCAGAGCGCGAGCGCGATGCGGCCGACGCTGTCCGAGGCGGTGGGCAGTCCGTTCGTGAGGCGGGTCCAGGTCGTGCCGTGGTCCGCGCTGCGCCAGATCCCGCACTCGGGGCCGCCCGCGCGCCGGTAGGTGTACCGCCGCACGCGCTCGAGCACGGCGCAGAAGACCGTCTCCGGGTGCGCGGGGTTCACGAGCACGTCCGTCGCCCCGGTCGAGTCGCTGACGAAGAGCACCCTCGACCAGCTCAGCCCCCCGTCCTCGCTGCGATAGAGGCCGCGATCGGGGCCGGTCGAGAACTGGGTGCCCATCGCCGCGACGAAGATCCGGCTCGGGTCCGAGGGGTCCACGGCCACCCGGGCGATGCGCGCGGTCGCGGCGAGGCCCAGCGGCTGCCAGGTCTGCCCTCCGTCCGTGCTGCGCAGCAGGCCGTTGCCGTCGTAGTTGTCCACCGCGTTGTTGGCCTCGCCCGTTCCGACGTAGACGACGTTGGGGTCGGTCGGATCGAGCGCGACCGCGCCGATCGAGAACACGTTCGCGCCCGCCAGGTCGAGGATCGGCGTCCAGTGGACTCCCGAGTCCGTGGACTTGAACACGCCGCCGTTCCCGGAGCCCAGGTACACGGTGGCTCCGCCCGGGGCGGCGGCGACGGCGACCACGCGCCCGCCGATGTTGTACGGCCCGGCCGGCGTCCACGTGATGTCGGAGAGATCGGTCGCGCGGGCCGAGCGCCTCGCGAAGGCGCGATCGAAGCTCGCCCGCTCGAGCGCGGTGGCGAACGCGGCCTGATTCACCGCGGTCCCGGGGAACGCGCGCTGCCAGGCCCACCAGTCGCTCGGCCGGTCCGGACCTTCTTCCGCCGAGGCCTCCCGCAGGGGAGGCCGGGACGGATGGCCGGGGCCGAGAACGAGAGCGATGAGGACGGCGGCGACGGGCAGGACGCGGCGCGGAGACATGTCGGGCCTCGAGGACGCGGATGGGGACGGCTCCGGGGGGCCCGAATTGTAGTGGGCATGGGCCGCGGCGGTCCAGCGTCCGATCGCTTCGCGATGGCGCGGACCCCGTCGACCGCCGGCGACTCGCCAAAGCCTAGTGCCCCGCGGGGACTCCGAGTCGCGCGTGCCACCACGCGAGCGCCGGGCCGACATGGCTCGCCTCGAGCCCGTCGCGAGCGTTCGCGTGACTCGCCGCCACCTGCACGACGTCGCGCATCATCTCGAGCCGCCGCGCCGCCGAGTCGGCCAGCGCCAGCTCCCGGAGCGCGCCCCCGCGATCCGCGGCGCGGTCGCGCTCGATCGTGCGCAGCAGGTGATCGTAGAGCGCGAAGGTCGCCTCGCCGTAGGCGAAGCGTCGCGCGTCGTCCTCGAGCCGGGCGCGCTCGAGCGGATCGCGGCACCCGGCGAGCGCCCGATCGAGCGACTGCCGCGCCTCGCCCATGGCGCCCGTGACCTCGACCCACGTGGGCGCGTCGTCGGGGGGGCCGTGGCGCCGATCGAACGGCAGGTGGCGCATCGGGAACAGGGCGGCGCCGGGCATGGTGAGCCGGCCCGCCGGCGTCCCGCTCGTGCCGACCGCGCCCGTGCCCAGCTCGATCGGCAGGATGTTCGCGCTCGCGCGCTCGAGCGCGGCATCGAACGCGGCCACCTGTGGGAAGGTCGTCGGGTAGTAGCGCCGCCGGAAGCGGGCGAGGATCGTGTCCACGTTCGCGAACGGATCCCAGAGCAGCCGCGCGAGCACCGCGTGATCGAGCGTCCACGTCCCCCACAGCCGCGTGGGCGCGTGCATGTACGTGAAGTCGCGCGTGCCGGCCCGCGCGTAGGCGCGCAGGTCCTCGGCGATCACGTGCGGGAAGACGAGCGGCAGGGACTTGAAGAAGCTGACGTTGTAGTACTCGCAGACGCCGATCCGCCCGAGCGCGCGGCTCCACCCGGAGTAGCACGCGGCCCGCGCCCGGTTCAGCTCGGCGCAGGCCGGGTCCGCGAGCGCGTGCGCGTAGCAGCGGAAGTAGGGGAAGTAGGTCATCGCGCAGCGCGTCGAGTCGAAGCCGGCGGGCAGCGGCCTCGTGGGCGGCGGCGAGGTCTCGAGGTAGGCTGCGCCCGACAGCTCCACGTCGCGCGAGAGCCTGCCGTCGTGCCGGGCCTGGGCCAGCTCGGCCTCGAGGCGCGCCACGAGATCCAGCAGGCGATCGCTCGGGCCGCCGATCGCCTGACAGTTCGGGCACTCGCACCAGCGGCCGCCGTCGAGCGGCCACACGTTCACGACGTCGGCCCAGCGCAGCGGCCCCTCGCGCAGGCTCGCGACGAGGTTCGTCGCCAGCTCGTGCACGGCGTCCGCGTTCGAGGTGCAGAAGTCGTCGCCCGACTCGGCGGTCATGCGATCGCTGCGCCGGCCCTCGTGGAGCCCGAACCACTCGGGGTGCGACTGGAAGTAGGTCCGCTTGCGCGGATCGTGCGGGTCCTTCGCCGCGGGATTCAGCAGGTCGGGCTGCAGCGCATGCCCCCCGCCCGTGAGCCGGATCCCGAGCTTCTTCAGGAACGCCGGATCCTTCTCCGCCGCCGTCCACAGGTTCATCCGGTTGCGCGCCATCCACAGGAAGAACTCGCGATTCCCGCGCGGCTCCCAGGCCCAGAACCCGCGCGTGCGGAACGCCGGGCTCGACGAGAGGCGCAGCCGGCCGGGGATCGAGGCCGGCGCGGTCGAATAGACGGTGCCGGTGTCGCCGAGGCCGTAGAACGAGACGCCCAGCCGGTCGAGCAGCTCGTAGGCGCCGTAGAGCGTTCCCGTGCGCGACGCGCCTTCGATCGCGACGACCCGTCGCGCGCCTTGGCGCCGCGCGTGGATCGCGAACGCGTCGGGCGAGCGCCCATGCATCGCATCGAGCGGAGGAGAGGAGCGCCCCGCGAGCGCCGCGATCAACGGGTTCGACCGCCGGCTGCCGAGCACGACGACGTCGCCCGCCGGCGGCAGCGCGGGGGCGCTTCGCAGCGCGATCGACGACTCCGGGATCGCGAGCGCGCCCGCGAGGTAGTGGCGCAGCTCGAGCGCCGCGAAGCTCTCGGTGCACGCGTCGCCGTCGCGGAGGTCGGCGTCCTGCCAGCGCACGCGCTCCTCGGCTTCCGCGGCTTCCTCCGCGCTTCCGAACGGGGCGCAGGAGACGACGATCGAGAGCGGCGGCACGACCGCGGGCAGCCGCGGCGCGCAGCCTGCGCCGAACGCGAGGGCGAGAGCGCCCGCGGCGAGTCCCCAGAGAGGCACCGCGACTCGCCCCCGGCGCGATCTCATCCGGCCGCCATCTCCGCGAGCGCCGTCACCGTCCGCCAGTTTCGCGTCGTGGCGCGGACCTCGAGCGCCCGCTCGAGCGCGTTGTTCGCGAGCTTCGACCGCCCGTAGCCATCCGGGCAATGGAGATAGATCGCCTTGCCGGAGGCGCGGTATTCGTCGCGTCCCGTGGGCAGCGCCTCGAGCTTCTTCAGGCGCTCGGGAGCGGGCGCGGCCGAGAGGAACGAGACGTGGAGCTTCGAGCGGTCGGTCTTCGGATCCTTC
>DATKKO010000039.1:0-5534 GCA_035542955.1 Terriglobales bacterium | reverse complement strand
CCGGCTCATCGTCTGGCCTCCCGGGGACGTGTAGTTGTCGGCGCCGTCCCCCGACATCTCGGCGGGGTCGGGCCGGGATCCGGCGCCGCGGTCCCCGGCTCCCGCCCCGCCGCGCATCCGCGCGGACCTTCCCTTCCGGCGCCCCGCGCTCGTGCTCTCGGGCGGCGGCGCGCTGGGCGCGTACGAGGTGGGCGTGCTGCGGGTGCTCGAGGCCGTGGGCTTCCGCCCGGCCGTGCTCGCCGGCGTGTCGATCGGCGCGATCAACGCGGTGGTGTGGCGCGCGCACGACGGGCGCACGCGCCCGCTCGAGGACGTCTGGCGTCGCATCACCCCGGCGGACGTCGGCTTCCGCTGGGTGACGCTGCTGCTGCGCGCCCTCGGCGGCGTCATCGCCGTCGTCGGTCTCTTCGAGCTGGTGCTGACGCTGGCCGGATCGCGCGAGCTGTCGGGCTCCCACTGGCTCTGGCATCGCGCGAGCGCGCGGCTCGACCTCGCGTCCACCGTGCTCGATCTGTGGATGTGGGGTCTGTTCACGATGGCCGGGATCTCGGCCGCGCTGTTCTCGCGACAGGTGGAGACCTGGCTCGCGCGGCGCCGCCCGGGCTCGGTGTCGCGCCGCACGTGGTGGCGGGCGGGCCGCGTCCTGCTCGGGCTCTGGCTCGTGTACGGGGTGGTGTGGCTCGGCGGCTTCCCGTGGCCGCACCGCTTCACGGTGAGCGTGCTGGCCGTGGCCACGCTGCTCTGGGTCGCGAACCGGCCGGGGCAGTCGAACCGGTGGGCCCGGCTGCTCCTCCACGCGTTCCTCCCCGAAACGCGCGGACGCGGCCTCTGGAGCGCGGCCGCGCGGAAGCGCATGGTCGAGCTGCTGGTCGCGGCGGGCGACCGGCGCAGGCTCGTCGATCCCGACGCCTGCCTGATCCTGAGCGCTCTCGCGCTCGACACCGGGAGGACCACGCACTTCGTGAGCGGCGGGCGGCCGGACGACGATTTCGCGCGCCGGCTCGCGGAGGAGCTCGGGGAGGTGGTCGTCGTGCGCGATCCCGCGGACGTGCAGGTGGCCGCGCTCGCGTCCTCCGCGATCCCGGGCATCTTCGAGCCGGAGCGGCTCATCGGCCGCGACTTCGTGGACGCGGGCGGCTTCACGAACCAGCCGCTCCACGTGGCGCTCGCCGCCGGCGCGGACGCGGTGCTGGTCGTGCTGCTCTCGCCCAGCGGATCCCCGGCGCCCGCCCCGCCTCCGGAGAGCCTGTTCGCCCTTGCCGGCCGGCTGCTCGAGCTGGCGAACTGGCGGGACATGCAGACCGAGCTGCGCAGCCTCCCGCCCGAGTGGCTGTCCGCGCAATCGCCGGCGCGCCTGTGCGTGGTGGAGCCCGACTCGGCGCTGCCGGGCGGGGTGCTCGGCTTCGATCCCGCGCAGGCGGGCGGGCTGATCGCGCGCGGGGAGGAGGACGCGTGGCGCGCCCTCGAGCGCGCGGGGTGGCTCGAGCGATGCGCGGCGGAGAACGCATCCGCCTTGTGAGGGCGCGGCCCTTCGACTACGCTCGCTGGGTGAGCACCTCGAATCACGCGGAATGGACACTGCGCTGCGATGGCGGGGCGCGGGGCAATCCCGGGCCTGCCGCGATCGGCTACGTGCTGCTCGACCCGGCCGGCCGCGAGCTGGAGGCGCGCGGCGAGTACGTCGGCGCTGCCACCAACAACGTGGCCGAGTACCGGGCGCTGATCGCCGGGTTGGGCGCGGCGGCGCGGGCCGGTGCGGATCCGCTGCACGTCTGCCTGGATTCCGAGCTGGTCGTGCGGCAGATGACGGGCGAGTACCGCGTGAAGAACGCGGGGCTGAAGCCGCTCCACGCACAGGCGCGCGAGGCGGCGGCGAAGCTCCGCCGGGTCCGCTTCAGCGCGGTGCGTCGCGCGGCGAACGCGCGCGCCGACCGGCTGGTGAACGAGGCGCTCGACGGAGTCCTGGGTTCCGAGTCTCCCAGGTGATCGCGGGCGGCGTACCGACGCTTCCGCTTCGGCGGTTGCTGAGGGCGTCGTTCGAGGAAAGTCCGAACTCCACAGGGCAGGGTGCTGGGTAACACCCAGGGGGCGCGAGCCCACGGAAAGTGGAACAGAGAGCAGACCGCCAACGGGCGCGGCAGCCCTTCGAGGGCGCGGCGCTGCGGGCAAGGGTGAAACGGTGCGGTAAGAGCGCACCAGCGGTCCCGGTGACGGGGCCGGCTCGCCAAACCCCACCTGGAGCAAGACCGCATAGAGGGGGAGGGGTGTGTCCCGCCCCGCTACCACCCCAGGGTCGGTCGCACGAGGCGCGCGGTGACGCGCGCCCCAGACGAATGATCACCACGGAGCAATCCGACAGAATTCGGCTTACGGGAGACTCGGATTGACGTCACGCAGCGGTCGTCGGGGCCGGGCGGGCCCGGGGAGCGGGTCCCGCCGCCCCGGCGCGGAGGCCGCTTCGCGGCCGCGCGCCCGACTCGGGCGGGGCGCGCAGGCCGTGCTCGTCTCCGCCCTCGCCGCGCTCCTCCTCTATATTCCGGGCCTCGGCGGCGGCTTCGTCTGGGACGACCATCTGTTGATCGAGCAGAATCCGCTGCTCCGCTCCCCCGCCGGCATCTCGCGCGCCCTCGGCGCCGACTTCTGGGCGGCGAGCGGCGGGGCGAACTCGTCGGGGATCTGGCGTCCACTCATCACGCTCTCGTACGCGCTGGACGGCGCGCTCGGCCACTGGCACGCCGGCTGGTTCCACGTGGCGAACGCGATCGCGCACGCGGGCGCGTCCGCGCTCGTGGCGGCGCTGGCGCTGGGCACGGGGGCCTCGCCGCTCCTGGCGGGCCTGGCCGGGATCCTCTTCGCGGCACTCCCCGCGCACGCGGAATCCGTGGCGTGGATCTCGGGCCGCACCGACGTGTACTGCGCGCTATTCCTCCTGCTCGCGCTCGTGCTCGACCGTCGCGCGCGCGCTGCGGGCCGGCGCTGGCCGGGACCATGGCCGCTCCTCGCGCTCGCGCTCGCGCTGCTCGCCAAGGAGACGGCGCTCGCCTTCCTCCCGGTCGCGGCCGTGGCCGAGTGGATCGGCGTGCGCGGGCGACGCGCGGACCTGCGCTCGAGCGCGATCTGGCTCGCTCCCTACGCGGCGCTCTCGGCCCTGCACCTGCTCGTCCACCAGGCCTGGGTCCGGGCGCCCGGGGCCAACGCCGTGCTCGTGCCGGCGCGAGAGGGGCTCGAGGCCGTCGCGCTGATGTTCCCCGGCTATCTCGCGTTCGCCTGGCCGTGGTTCGCGCACACGCCCGCGGTCACCCTCGAGCCCACGCGCGCGTCGGTCGCGCTCGTCGCGGGCGCGATCGCGCTCCAGCTCGCGTTCCTGGCCGCGCTCGTCGACCTGCTGCGCCGCCGCGTGGCCGCGGCGCTGCCGCTCGCGCTCTTCTGGCTCGCGACGCTGCCGACCCTGATCGTGGATCTCTCGCACGGCTACTACCTCTATGCGGAGCGCTTCTTCTATCTCCCGTCGGCCGGACTCGCCTGGGCCGCGGCCGTCGGCGTGGAGAGCCTGCGCGATTCGCGCCGGCTCAGGATCATCGGGATCGCCGCGCTCGTGGGGCTCGCCGCCGCCAGCGCGTTCGCGCTCGAGCGCGTGCTCCCCGACTGGCGCGACGACATGGCGCTGTTCGGCTCGATGGTGCGCCACGCGCCGCGCAACTACATGGCACGGACGCAGTGGGCGCGCCAGCTCGCGCTCGCCGGGCGCGATGCCGAGGCCGCCCGGCAGCTCGACGCGGCGCAGGCGATCGATCCGACGCGGCCCGAGGCGCCCAGCGTCAGGGCGTACCTCGCATACCGCCACGGTGACTGGTCGGGCGCGCTCGCCGCGGCCGATCGCGCGATCGAGCGCGGCGACACGGATCTGGAGCCGCGCCTGCTGCGCGTTGCCTCGCTGTTCTCGCTCGGCCGCGTCGAGGAGGGCCGCGCGACGCTCGAGGCGCTGCGGCGGCGGACGCCGGGACAGCCGGCGGTCGAATCGCTGTGGGGGCAGTATCTGCTCGAGTACGGCCGGCGGGGCGAGGCCTACCCGGTGCTCGCGCGCGTCGCGCGCCTGTTGCCTGAGGACGCGGACGTCGCCTACAAGCTCGGCCTCGCCGCGGCCGACGCCGGGCGCGGCGCGGAGGCGCGCGCCGCCTTCGAGCGCGCGGTGGCGCTCGACGCCACGCGCTACGATGCCTGGCTCGAGCTGGCCCGCGTCCGCGCGGACCTGGGAGATCGCGCGGGGGCCGAGGCCGCGCTCGCGCGGGCGCAGGCGCTGCCCGGGGCCGCCGACGGGCGCGCGGCGGCGTTGCGCGCCCGGCTCGACGCGACGCGCTAAGCCCGTCGCAGCGCGCGGGAGATCCGCGCGCTGGCGAGACCCGCGCCGAGGCCGCGCGGGGGCGGCCGCGCAGCCTTGAACGCCGCAGCAGGGCTCTGTTAGCGTGGGCCCGTCCGTCACCGCGTGGGTTGCGGGCGCGCGGCCGTCATCTCCCGCCTCCGCGCGCTCGAGAGCGCCGTCGTGAAGGTCCCATGATCCAGCCGGTCTCCGTTCCCCAGTGGGTCGCCCATCCCGGGCGCGACCCCGTGCGCGCCCGGGAGCTGGCGCGCGAGCTGAGCGCGCCGCTCGCCGCGGCCCACGTGCTGGTGAACCGGGGCGTCGAGGACGCCGTGGCGGCGCGGCGCTTCCTCGACCCGGCCATGGAGGACCTGCACGATCCCTTCCTGCTGCGCGATCTGGATCGGGCGGTGGAACGCATCCGGCAGGCGCTCGAGAGGGACGAGCGCATCTTCGTCCACGGCGACTACGACGTGGACGGGATCACCTCGGCCTTCCTGCTGATCGCGGTGCTGCGCGAGCTGGGCGGGCGGGTCGAGGTGCGCATCCCGCACCGCACGCGCGACGGGTACGGCCTCTCGGTGGAAGCCGTCGAGGCGGCGCAGCGGCGGGGCTGCGGGCTCGTGATCACGGTCGACTGCGGCGTGACCGCCGTCGCGGCGGTGGAGCGCGCGCGGGCGCTGGGCCTCGACACCATCGTCACGGACCATCATCCGCCGCCCGCGGTGCTGCCGGACGCGCTCGCGGTGGTGAATCCCCTCCGACCCGGCTGTCCCTATCCGTTCAAGTCGCTCGCCGGCGTGGGCGTGACCTTCAAGCTCGCCGAGGCGTTGCTGCGCGGGCGCGGCGGCCTGGACCGCGCGCGCGAGTTCCTCGACGTGGTCGCGCTGGGCACCATCGCCGACGTGGTCCCGCTCGTGGGCGAGAACCGCGTGCTCGCGCGGCTCGGGCTCGCCTGCCTGAACGACACGCGCCGGGTCGGGCTGCGCGCGCTGATGGACGTGGCGGGGCTCGGCTGCCGCCCGGTGACGAGCGGGCAGGTGGCCTTCGTGCTCGCGCCCCGCATCAACGCGGGCGGGCGCATGGGCAATGCGGAGCAGGGCCTGCGGCTGCTGCTCGCGCGCGACGCGAGCGAGGCGAAGGACCTGGCGCAGAGCCTCGAGGACGACAACGAGCT
>DATKKO010000038.1:0-3188 GCA_035542955.1 Terriglobales bacterium | reverse complement strand
CGGCCCGCCGCTCGCCCGATCCCGCTCGCTGGCCAAGGTCGTCGCGACATGGCACGATGCCATGAAGGGAACGAAGAAGACGCCGTGGTTGCACCTCGACATCTTCCTGCGCGGCATCGAGCGCGGAGGTCATGCATGACTCGTTTCATGGTCGTGACGGCGTGGCTGCTGATCGGCGCCGTGTCGGTTCCCGGGGCCGCGGCCGCCGCCGGGACGCCTTCCGCGGCTGCCGTCGAGCTCGCGCCCGCGGCCGTCGCCCTCGATTCGATCCCCGGCGGCTCCCTGTCGCTCGCCGACGCGGTCGCGCGGGCCGCGGGCGCCGCTCCCGGCGTGCAGATCGCCGCGCTCCGCATCCGCGAGGCGCAGGCCCGCAGCGGGCAGGCCCTCTCCGCGCTGCTGCCCACGCTCTCGGGCGCGGCCTTCAACATGCAGCGCACGTTCAACTTCAACACGCTGGGCATCAGCTTCCCCGCGATCCCCGGCTTCCCGACCTTTCCGACCATCATCGGTCCCGTGTACCAATTCGACGCGCGCTTCCGCGGCTCGCAGACGCTGATCGATCCGGCGAGCTACGTGCGGCTGCGCTCGGCGAAGCTCGCCGTCGGCGTGAGCCTGGCCGAGCAGAACGGTTCGGCCGAGACGGCGGCGCAGAGCGCGGCGCTCGCTTACGTGCGGGCCGCGCGCGCCGCGGCGCAGATCACCGCGCGCGCCGCGGACCTCGGTCTGGCGCGCGAGCTGCGCTCGCTGGCGGAGGACCAGCTCCGCGCGGGCACCGCGGCCGAGATCGACGTGATCCGCGCGCGCACGCAGGAGGCCGCGGCGCGCGGCGCCCTGCTCGTGGCGCGCAACCAGGCCGACCGGGCCGCGATCGATCTCGCCCGCGCGCTCGGCATCGATCCGGCGATGCGTTTCACGCTGACCGACACGCTGGCCGCGGCGCTCGGCGGCTCGCAGGCGCCGCCCGAGCCCGAGGCGGCGGTGAAGCTCGCGCTCGAGCGCCGTCCCGAGCTGGTCGCGGAGCGCGGCCGCCTGCAGCGGGCGCGCACGGATCGCCTCGCGATCCACGCCGAGCGGCTGCCGCGTCTGGACGTGAGCGGCGACTGGGGCGCGAGCGGCGTGCACGTGCGCGACGCCGTGCCCACGCGCGATCTCGAGATCGCGCTCTCGATGCCGATCTTCGACGGCCTGCGGCGTGAGGACCGGGTCGCCGAGCAGAACGCGATCGCGCGCGAGGCCGAGGTGCGCGTGCGCGACCTCGAGCGGCAGGTCGCGGCGGACGTGCGCGGGGCCGCGCTCGATGTCTCCTCGGGGCTCGAGCTTGAGAGCGTGGCCATGGAGCGGCTCGATCTCGCGCAGCAGGAGCTGGACCAGGCGCGGGTGCGCTTCACCAGCGGCGTGGCCGGCAACATCGACGTGATCGACGCCCAGTCGAACCTGATCCGCGCGCGGGACGCCGTGATCGACGCGCGCACGGCGGTGGTCTCGGCCCGCATCGCGCTCGCGCGTGCCGCGGGCGTGGCCCGCACCGTGCAATGAGCAGCGAACGGCGCGGCGCGGACCCGAGCCTCGCGTCCCCGGGCGGGACCGCCCCGGCCGCGGGCGCGGCGCGCGCGGCCGCCGGCGCATCCACGGAGGAGAGCATGACCGCAGGTCCCGGGCGCCCGGCGCTCGAAACGGAATCCGATCGCGCGGCGGCCGGGCCGGAGACCGGTCGCGGCCCCTCGCCGGCGCGGCGCATCGCGTGGATCGTGCTGCTCGCGATCGTGGCCCTGGGCGCGGGCGTGCTCGTTCGACACCTGCTCTGGGCGCGCGGCCACGTCAGCGACGACAACGCCCAGGTCGAGGGACACATCATCCCCGTGCTGTCCCGCGTGAGCGGCTACGTGTCCGCCGTGCTGGTCGACGACGACCAGCAGGTCCGCGCCGGCCAGGTGCTGGTGCGCATCGACGACCGCGATCTCGCCGCGCGCCTGGCGCAGGCCGAGGGCGACCTCGCGACCGCGCTGGCCATGGGCGGCAGCCGCGGCGAGACGGGGCAGGCCGCGGCGCAGCTGCAGGCGGCGCGAGCCGCGGTGGCGCAGGCCGAGGCCAACGCGCGGAAGGCGGAGAGCGATCGCGACCGCTACCGGACGCTCGCCCAACGGAACATCGTCAGCCGCCAGCAGCTCGACGCGGCCGAAGCCGCGGCCGAAGCCGCGGAGGCGCAGCTCCGGGCCGCGCTCGAACAGGTCACCGCGGCCAGCGCGGGCGTGCGCGGGGCCCAGAGCCGCGTCGAGGCGGCGCGGGCGGCGCGCGACCAGGCGGCGCTGCAGCTCTCCTACGCGACGATCGCCGCTCCGGAAGCGGGCGTCGTCACGCGCAAGTCGGTCGAGGTCGGCCAGTACGTCCAGGCCGGCCAGCCGCTGATGAGCGTGGTGCCGCTCCACGACGTCTGGGTGGTGGCGAATCTGAAGGAGACCGAGGTCCGCAACGTGCTGCCGGGCGACAGCGTCCGCATCACCGTGGACTCGTACCCCGGCAGGGTCTTCCACGGGCACGTCGAGAGCATGAGTCCCGCGACCGGGGCCAAGTTCTCGCTGCTGCCCCCCGACAACGCGACCGGCAATTTCACCAAGGTCGTCCAGCGCATCCCGACCCGCGTGCGGCTCGACGAGCCCAACGATCCGGTCCGCCCCTTGCGCCCCGGGATGAGCGTGCGGGTCGTGATCGCGACGAAGAAGTGAGAGGCGCTGCGGGCGCGAGACGCGCAACAGCTTCTGATACAGGCAGAACCCGTATAGCTGGGGGGACGGCCCGCGCGGGCCCCGAGGAGGCGGACCATGAACAACAGCGTGTTCCATTTCGACGTCCCCCAGAACGAGCCCGGCTACGACTACGCGCCGGGATCCGCGGAGCGGCGGCGGCTCGAGGCCGAGCTGGCGAAGCAGGCCGCGAGCGAGATCGAGATCCCGCTGATCATCGGCGGCGAGGAGGTGCGGACCGGGCGCACGCGGCCCGTGGTCATGCCGTGCGAGCACGGGCACGTGCTGGCGCGCTGCCACCTGGCGGGCGAGGCCGAGGTCCGCCAGGCGATCGAGGCCGCGGTGTCCGCCCACCGCGCCTGGTCCACCCTGTCGTGGATCGAGCGGGCCTCGGTGATGCTCAAGGCCGCGGAGATGCTGGCCAAGCGCGACCGCATGAAGATCAAC
>DATKKO010000037.1:0-9905 GCA_035542955.1 Terriglobales bacterium | reverse complement strand
TCGGCGCCCGCGCGGGGGAGGCGGCGATCAGCGCGCGCCGACGGCGCGCAGCTTGGACGCGGTCAGGCTCTGCGTGAGGCGGGACATCTCGCGCCAGGGATGGCGCTCGAAGAATCTCCGATCGCGCATCACGCCCTCGATCGTGTAGGCGTCGGGGCGCAGGCGCGCGTTCAGCTCCTCCCACGGGATCGGCGCCGAGATCGGCGCGCCCGGTCGCGCGCGCGGTGACCACGGAGCCACCCACGAGGCGGAGCGGCCGTTGCGCAGCGCGTCGACGAAGATGCGATCGCCGCGCTTCGACTTGGCGAGGAACGTGGTGAGCCTGCGGTCCTCGCGCACGAGCGTGGAGGCGAGACCCGAGGCGAAGGCGCGCACCTGGTCCCAGTCCGGCCCGCGGCGGATCGGCGCCACGATGTGAAGGCCCTTGCCTCCGGTCGTCTTGACGAAGCTCGCGAGATCGAGCACGACCCGATCCGGCAGCGTCGGCCGGTCGGCGCGCACGCTCGAGACGTGGAACTCGAGCACGCCCATCTGCGCGAGCGCGACCAGGCCGGTCGCGTCGCTCACGGTCAGGTAGCGGCCCTCCAGCCCGGGCACGAGCACCTGGCCGATCGCGGGATGCTCCGAGCGGCCCGCGTGCGGGTGCTTCTGGAAGAAGCACGGCTTTGCGATGCCGTCGGGACAGCGCTCGAGCATCAGCGGCCGGCCGGCGATCTCGGAGATCATGAGCGGCCCGATCGCCTCGAGGTATCTCGCCACGTCCAGCTTGGTGACGCCGGCCTCGGGATAGAGGACCTTGTCGGGATGGCTCACGTCCGCGCCCGCGACCGTCGTCTTTCCCGGCGTGCGATCGCGCCTCGGCTCGCCGCCGCGGCGCGCTTCGTCTCCGTTGGCGCTCGGGGCCCGGTTCGCCCTCTCGACCGTCACCTCGCTCGCCGGCTTGTCTGCGCGCAGTCCCTGGAACGCGGGATGGCGCACCCTGCCGTCCGCGGTCCACTCCGCGAACGACACCTCCGCGACCAGGGTCGGCCGCACCCAGTGCGCGTCGCGGGTCCGCGGCGCGCCCTCGGCCGCGGGGCGCTCGATCTCGAGCCGCTCGAGCCGCGCGCGCAGGTCGCGCAGGAGGCGGTCCGAGAATCCCGTGCCCACCCGGCCCGCGTAGCGCAGGCGGCCGTCGTGGCGCACGCCGAGGAGGAGCGCCCCCAGGCCGGAGCGCGCTCCGCGCGGCTCGGTGAAGCCCACGATCACGAACTCCTGGCGCGCGCCGCATTTCACCTTGAGCCAGTCCCGCGTGCGCCGTCCCGGGGCGTAGACGCTGTCCGCGCGCTTCGAGACGATGCCCTCGAGCCGGTGGCGGCACGCCTCGCGCTGGAAGTCGGCGCCGCGCCCGACGACGTGGTCGCTGTAGTGGATCGCGCCGCCGTCCGCGTCCGCGAGCAGGCTCTGGAGCAGGCGCTTCCGCTCGAGCAGGGGCACGCCGGTGAGGTCGACTCCGTCGAGATGGAGCAGGTCGAAGGCGAACAGATGCAGATCGCCGCTCTCGCGTCTCATCGCGTTCTGGAGCGCCTGGAAGCTCGAGCGTCCGTCGGGATCGAGCGCGACCACCTCGCCGTCGAGGATCGCCTGACGGACCGGGAGGGCGCCCACCGCATCGGCGACCCGGCCGAAGCGGTCGGTCCAATCGAGGCCGTGTCGGGTGCGCAGCTTGACCCTGCCGTCCCGCACGTGCGCCAGCACGCGGTAGCCGTCGTACTTGATCTCGTGGATCCAGCTCTCGCCGGCGGGCGGAGCGTCCACCAGCGTCGCCAGCTCGACGCCGAGCGTGGACGGCATCGGCGCACGGTGCGCGCCCGGAAGCGAGGCGGGATCGATCGCGGAGGGCGCCGACGCGCGCCGCGCGGTGGTCCGCCGCTTCGCGGGCCGGCCCGAGTGCCAGACCCGCGGCTTGCCCCGGCGGCGGCTCACGCTGTCGGGCAGCGCTTCGACCACGTCGTACTCGCGCTCGGGCCGCGCGTACCCGTCACGCTCCTTGATGAGGAGCCACTGGGGCTTCGACTCCTCGACCTTCATGCGCACCAGCGTCCACCCGCCCCGGAGCTTCTCGCCCTTCAGCTCGAACTTGAGCCGGCCCTCGCGCAGTCCGGTCTGCGGATCCTCGCGCGGGATCCACGTGCCCCGGTCCCAGAGGATGACCTCGCCCGCTCCGTACTCGCCCTCGGGGATCGTGCCCTCGAAGCCGCCGTACTCGACCGGATGATCCTCGACCTGCACGGCGAGCCGCTTCTGCGTGGGATCGAGGCTCGGTCCCTTCGGCACCGCCCAGCTCAGGAGCACGCCGTCCAGCTCGAGCCGGAAGTCGTAGTGCAGGCGGGTGGCGTGATGCTTCTGGATGACGTAGCGGAGAGCGCGCGGGGCGCGCGATCCGCTCTTCGGCGCGGGCTCGGGGGTACGCCGGAAGTTCCGCTTGCGGCGATACGCCTCGAGGCTCACGAATGCATGCCCTCACGATCCTCCGGCTCGCGCGAGCCGCGCGGCCTCAGGCGCTGCGCTCGTGGCGCCGCGCGCCGGCGCGCGCGCGCGCCGGCGTGCGGCTGCGCGCCCGCGCCCGGGCCGCCGGTGAGCGGCCGTGCCCGGGGGCCTGGCGTCCGCTGCGATCCAGGCTGCGCTTGAGGAGGGGCATGAGATCGACGACGTCCTGACGCACGCGGGGCTCGGCCTCGCCGGTCGGTTGCACGATCTCGTGCGTGCGCCCTTCCTTCACCTTGCGCTCGATCAGCTTGAGCACGTCGCTTCGGTACTCGTCGCGGTACTCGGACGGATCCCAGTCGCCGCTCATCCCGGCCACGAGGCGCTCGGCCATCTTGAGCTCGGCGGGCGACAGGCGGCTCTCCTTCGCGTTCTTGTCCGGCACGGCGAGGTCCTCCGGCTTGCGCAGCTCGTCCGGGTACCGGAGCAGATCGAGCATCAGGATCCCGTCGCGCACGAGCAGGGCCGCGAGGTGCTGCCGCGTGCGCAGCACGACCTTCGCGATGCCGACCTTCTTCGCGCGCTCGAGCACTTCCCGGAGCAGGTTGTAGCTCTTGCTGTTCTTCTTCAGCGGCTCCACGAAATAGGGCGTGTCGAAGAAGATCGGCGGGATCTGCTCGCGCGCGACGAACTGCTGGATCTCGATGGTCTGCGTGGCCTTCACGTTCGCGCTCGCCAGCTCCTCGTCGGTGAGCACGACGTACTGGTCCACCTCGTACTCGTAGCCGCGGACGATCTCGCCCCAGCTCACCTCCTTGCCGGTCGCCTTGTTGTAGTGCCGGTAGCCCACCGGCGCGAAGTCGCGCTTGTCGAGGAGCGAGAAGCTCATGTCGTTGCGCTGCGCGGCGGGGCGCAGGCTCACCGGGATCTCGACCAGACCGAAGCTGATGCTGCCTTTCCAGAACGCTCGCGCCATCGCCGACTCTCCTTCCGCTCGCGTCCCTGCGCTCAGGCTCCGCCGCGCCGGCCGGAGGCCGGCGCCACGCCGAGATCGTTGTTCACGTCGCGCACGCCGGGCACGGTCAGGGCCTCGCGCACGACCCGCGTGATCCGCGCGTCCCTCAGCCGGCTCGAAGGATCATCGGCCGGGGCGGCCCGCAGGGCGACCGGGAGCAGCATGAGCGCGAGCGCCAGGGCCGCGATCACGCCGCCGCGGACCCACCAGGGCCTCTTCATGACTTCCTCCCATCGGCTCGCAGCAGGCACAGCCGGATCGTCACCGAACGGGGGCGCGACCGATTCAGGGGCCGGGACGATGCCGGCTGGCGGTCTTCCGAGAACGATTGGGATGAGCCGCGGGGCCCGCGGGAGCGCGCCGTGATTTGAGAAATCTCTGCAAAGTGCGGGGAGAGGAGGCGCGCTCCGGCCGCAACGCGGGATGCGCGAGCCGGCCCCGGGCGCTTTTCCCCAGCCTCGATCCGGGCGACGGAGCCTAGGGCGCGGCCTTGCGCAGCTCGAGGAACTCGCTCCTCTGGACGGCGGCCTCCGCTTGATCGCCGAGCACGAGGTCGAGCTGGGCGATCGCCGCATGCGCCGTCGCGTCGAACGGGTCGATGCGCAGCACCTCGCGCCAGCACGCGGCCGCCCCGCGCGGATCTCCGCGGCGGAGGAGGGCGACCGCTTCGAGCATGTACCCGTTCGGCGAGTCGGGGCTGAGCGCGACGACCGTCCTCGCCTCGGCCAGGGCGCGATCGAGGTCGCCGCGCATGCCGGCGATCCGGGCCAGCCCCTCGTGGCGCTCGGCGATGTCGGGCCGCGGCGGCGCCCCCGTGGTGAAGACCGCCTCGAGCTGCGGGAGCGATCCGCCGTGGTCCACGAGATAGCGCGCGAGCACGACGCGGGCGCTCCAGTCGTTCGGGTCGCGCGCGATCAGGTCCTCGAGCAGCGCCACGCCACGATCGGCCTCGCCGCGCTGGATCGCGTCGATGCCGGGCGCGGCCCGTGCCCGCGGCGAGCCGGCGCCGATCCACAGGGCCGCGTACGCGGTGAGCGCCCACGTGCCGGCGAGCGCGAGACCCGGGCCCGTCCATCGCGCGCCCCGCGGCAGCGCGAGATCGAGCCCGCGCGCGCCGAAGACGCAGAGCGGCAGCAGGGCGCCCAGTCCGTAGATCGCCTTGGCCTGGGCGTAGGAGGGGATCCGGAGCGTCATATAGAGGAGAGCGGTCCCGACGAGCAGCGCGAGCGCGAGCAGCGTGCCCCCGCGCCCGTGCGGCTCGCGGATCCAGGCGATGGCGCAGGCGACGAGACCCGCGAGGATCGCGGCGCTCGGGATCAGCGCGAGCAGATAGCCCGCGGACATCAGGTCGGAGCACCACGGCGGCGCCCACCAGATCTCGTTCACGCCCGAGCACAGCCCGTCGCCCCACAGCGTGGAGTAAAGGCCGTCCCACACGCCCGCGAACGCCGAATAGAGCGGCCGGGCGAGGCTCCGGCCGAAGCGCAGGTAGTCGCCGGCGCTGCGAACGCCCGGGTCCTGCCACCACGCGAATCCGGCCGACGCGTCCCAGTTGCCGAGGAGCGGCGTGCCGAAGCGCGACCAGACGCGGCCGTAGTGCCAGCCGCAGACCAGGACCGCGATCGCGATCGCCGCGGCCGCCCCCGCGAGCGCCCGCCCGCGGCGCTCGCGATGCGCCGCCGGGTCGAAGAGGATCGCGCCTGCGCTCACGAGCACCACGAGCAGGGCCGAGAG
Organism: Terriglobales bacterium; assembly: GCA_035542955.1. Classification (GTDB taxonomy): domain Bacteria; phylum Eisenbacteria; class RBG-16-71-46; order RBG-16-71-46; family RBG-16-71-46; genus JANXPZ01. The sequence continues at coordinate 4,690 of DATKKO010000037.1, read as the reverse complement.
CTTGGCCAACAGCGCGAGCCCCATGCACAGGCCGAGCGCGGCGTACGCGGCGAGAGAGGGCCGCGCCGGCGACAGCGCGCGCAGCGTCGCGAGGACCACGGCGCTCGAGAGGGTGACCGCGAGCCCCTCGTTCGTGGGGAGCTGGAAGAGCACGAGCTGCGCCGGCAGGAATGCGGCCAGAGCGAGCGCGAGGACCTGGAGCCGGGGCCGCCCCGGGAAGACGAGCCGCAGCGAGGCCGCGATCAGGACGAGATTGGCGAGGCCGAGCACGAGCCCGAGCAGCCGCAGAGCGACGGCGGCGCCCGCGGCGGTCGTGCTCAGGTTCGCCGCGCCCAGCACCAACGCGGCGAGCGCGTAGTAGAGCGGCGGCTGGTACATCTCCCAACCGCGGCTCGCCAGCGGCAGCGCGTGGTTCTCGAGGATGTAGCGGATGTAGTCGAGATGGAACGAAACGTCGAACCCGGTCTGGATCGGCAGCCAGCGCGTGTCGTTCACGAAGAGCGCGATCCACATCACGGCGGCGACTGCGAGCGCGATCCGCAGCGGGCCGGAGGAACCGGCGGTCATCCGTCCGCGGCGCGACCCGCGCGCGCCGAGAGCGAGCAGGGCCGAGACGATCACGGCGAGCAGCAGGATCGCGGGCCCGCTCGCGGCGAGCGCGCGCCACGACGACTTCACCTGATCCCCCGAATCGAAGCGCGTGCCGCGCATCGGGCCGCCTTCGCGCACGGCCTTCCGCCACGTCGCTCCGCCCCACGACACCTCCCAGGTCGAATCGCTGCGGATCGTGGCGCCGGGCAGATCGAGCGTGCACCAGAGCGCGGGCGGGCCGCTCGCGTTCGCGACCGTCACCTCGATGCGATTGACTCCGGCGTGCAGCAGGGCGGCGACGTCCGCGCGCTGCTCGCGACGCCAGAGGGATGGAGACGATTGCACGAGCGCGACCCGCCCGTTGACCGTCGCCTGGAATCTCCGCAGCGCGCGAACACGGAGCATGGTGCTTTGCGGCGCGCGTGCCCCCACGATGAAGTCGCGCCGGAAGTCCGCGGGCAGCTCGAGGCCCGGATGCGCCCGCACGTCCCCGGGCTTGGGGTAGAGGATCCAGTCGGCTCCGCGCGAGGGATGGAGGAACGGGATGGCTGGATCGGTGGCGGCCTTCCATCCGAGCCCGGCGATCGTGGCGAGCGTCGCGGCGATCGCGACCAGCGCCGCGATCACGGTGGGCCGGCGGGGCCCGGTGGGGCTGGGCCTGGGCCCGCGTGGAGCAGCGGAGCCGGCGGGATCGCGCGCGGTCGACGCCGGATCGAGTCGGGGCATGCAGGACAAGATGTCCGATCGCGCGTGCGGCGGCAAGAAGCCGACCACGACGGCTGCGAAGCGCGCACTCCGGTGACGGTCGGGGCGCGCGTCAGCGCTCCACTCGGGCACGCGCGCCGCCTTCGATGCGCGGCGCACGACCGGTACGGATCGTGCGATCGGGACCCATCGAACATGCGCGCCGGGGCCGGCCCGCATCGTTCGCGCGTCCGCTTCCGCGGCCGCGCCGTCCGCCCCCGGAGGAGTGGGGAGATGCGCGGGTGGAAGTGGGGACTGTGTGTCGCTCTCGTCGCGATCGGCTGGGCATCGGGGGCGTGGGCGGCAGGGTGCTGGACCTGCGGAGCCGACATGCGCTGTCTATCGAGCTCGACCGGGGCGCTGTTCTGTCTGGGAAGCGGAGCCTACTGCGTGATGGCCGGACCATGCCCCGGCTTGGGCCGCAAGGTTCCGGATTCCATGGTCCAGCTCACGATCCTCGAGGACTCGCCCGTGCTCGCCCGTGGCGGCTCGGCTCGCGTGCTGCGTAGCGCGGGGCCCGTGGCCGTGGGCTCGAGCGCGCGGCGCATCGCCGGGGCCGGCATGGAGTCCAACGCACGCATTCTCTTCACCGCCTGGGGCTATCACGGGGGCGGCGTGCCTGCGTTCAAGACGCGGACCGGCGACGGCTTCGCGATCCGTCGCGAGGGCGATGGCCGTGGCGCGCGGATCGAGGTGCTGGCGCTCGAAGCGGGCCGCCTCGGGCGTACGCTCGCTCGTGAGCGTCTCGACGCCGACGACGCGCTCGTCGTCCGCGTGCCGTTCGAGGGCCGCACCCGCGTGCTGGTGCTCCAGGCGGCGACGCTGCCGACTCCCGAGGCGGAGGCGCGGGCCACCGCGGCGCAGCGTGAGATCCGGGAGTCCATGCCCGCGCCGCTCGCGGGCGAGCGACCGCCGTTCGAGCTGATCATGCTCGATCGCTGATGACGGGGGGTGCCGCGATCTCCGCCGCTCGCGGCGCCTCGCGGACACCGCTGGCCCATCGCGTCAGCGCCCTCGCTCCTCCAGCTCCTCCAGCGTGCGCGGCCAGTCGGAGCGGAGCAGGCGCGAGAGCGCCCGGTCGGCGAGGAGACGCCCGCCGGTCTGGCAGCGCGCGCAGTAGTTCGTCTCGTTCTCGGCGTACACGATCCTCTGGATCGGGGCGCCGCAGTCGGGACAGGGCTGGCGATAGCGGCCGTGCACCGCCATGCCCTCGCGGAACGCCGTGACCTTCGCGGGGAACTCCTTGCCGCTCTCCTCGCGCAGGCGATCGGTCCATTCGATCAGGGTGGCGCGGGTCGCGGCGAACAGGCGCGCGATCTCCTCGTCGGAGAGCCGCGCGGCGCGCTGGAGCGGCGAGAGCCGTGCGCGGTGCAGGATCTCGTCCGCGTAGGCGTTCCCGATGCCACTGAAGAGGCGCGGATCCGTGAGCGCGCGCTTCAGCGTGTGATCCTCGCGCCGGAGCGCCGCGCGGAAGGACGCCTCGTCCGACTCGAGCGGCTCGAGCCCGCCCGGGTCGAGCGCGGCCAGCGCCTCCGCGCCGGACACGAGATGGAGCGAGGCGCGTTGCCGGGTGGCAGCCTCGGTGACGATCAGCGTGCCCACGTCGAAGTCGAGAGCCGCGAGCCCGATGCGCCCCGGTGGCTTCGCGCTCCGCGCGCTCCAGCGCAGGCGGCCGGCGATCATCAGGTGGAGCACGAGCGCGAGATCGTCCTCCAGCGAGATCACGATGCGCTTGCCCATGCGCCGCACGCCCAGGACCCGGCGCCCCGCGGCCGCGGCGATTGGCGGGTCGGCCGTGCGCAGGAGATTCGGGCTGCGGATCCGCGCGCCGAGGAACACGGAGCCCCCGAGGCGGCGCTCGAGATGCTCCACGTAGACCACGATGTCGGGCAGCTCGGGCATGGCGGGCAGCGTAGCGCGGGGGAAGCCGCGCCGCTCGGAGCGCCAGTGATGCGGTGCGCAGGGCCGCGGGAATACGGCCGCCCAGCGCAGCGCGGCGCGGCCGCCGGAGGGCTCGGCAGGCGTGGCGCGCTGGCAGGAGCCGCGCTCAGGGCGCGGCCGGACGTTGCCGATACCTTCGGACACCACGGACTTGATCCGGCGCGGCCCCGCCGGGCCCGGCCGCCTCCCAGGGATGGTGCCATGCTGCAGCCGAGGATCGCGCTCACCCTGCTCGCGTTCATCTGCCTCTCGCCGAGAGCGTTCGCCGCGTCGGCCGAAGTGCCGCCCGCGGCCCGCGCGATCATCGAGCACTACCTGCAGGCGACCGGCGGACGCGCGGCATTCGAGGCCGAGAGCACGCTTCACCTGAAGGGGCGTCTCGTCGCCCAGGGCATGAAGGGCACCTACGAGGCCTGGGTGCGCCAGCCCGGTTGCCTGGCGACCCGCCTGACGCTGGGCTCGCTCGCGCGGCGCACGGGCGCCTGCGGCGGCACGGCGTGGGAGACGGACCTCGCCTCGAAGCGTGGGCACCTGCTCGACGGCAAGGACCTGGAGTCGGGCCTCGAGGAGGCGTGGTTCGAGACCGAGCAGTGGGCGCGTGCCGACGGTGGGGGCGGCACGATCGCGCTCGGCAGCATGTCGTTCGCCGGGCGCGCCCAGCGGCAGGCGCTCGAGGTCACGCCTCCGGTCGGGCGGCCGCGCACGCTGTGGTTCGATCTCCGCACGGGCTTCCTCGACCGCGTGCGCGCGTCGCGCGACCACTACGAAGGCGAGGAGTGGCGCGCGGACTACCGCCTGATGGCGGGCCGCAAGCGGTCGACCGCCGCGCGTCCGGTCGGCTTCTCCTTCGACGGCGAAAACGACGGGCTCGCCATCGATTCGGTCTGGGCCAACGTGCCCGTGCCGGCGACGCTCTTCGAGCCGCCGAATCCGAGCTCGGACGCGGTCGCCTGGCTCAGGAGCCGCGGCGTGGCGCGGCTCCCCTTCCGCTACGAGAGCCGCGCCGTGTGGGTCCGGGCCTCGATCAACGGCGCGCCCCCGGCGGACTTCATCCTCGACACGGGATGCAGCATCACCGCGCTCGACCGCAACTACGCGATGAGCCTCGAGCTCCCGCGGGAGGGTTCGTCGGCGGTCGAGGGGGTCGGCGCGCTCGCCGAGGCTTCGTTCTCGACGGTCCGGCGGCTGCGGATCACGGCGCCGGACGGCGACGGAGTCGAGGTTCGCGGGCTCAAGGTCAGCCTCGTCGATCTGAGCGAGGGCATGGAGCCGATCCTGTGGCGCAAGACGGCGGGCCTGATCGGGTACGACTTCATCAGCCACTTCGTGCTCGCGATCGACTACGACCGCGGGATCCTCACCTTCCGCGATCCGGCCGGCTTCGCCTATGCGGGCAAGGGGCAGGCGGTCCCGA
>DATKKO010000036.1:0-4574 GCA_035542955.1 Terriglobales bacterium | reverse complement strand
GCGTGGCGAACAGGATGCCGCCGACCGAGTAGGACCAGTCGGTCATCGACCGACGTCCGTAGTCGACGAGCGGAACGCGACTGAGGCTCGTGTCGGCTGCGAGCCGGCCCTTGAGCCAGACGATCGTGCTCGAGTCGGCGGCCGCGCGTCGCGTCCAGCCGTCGAGCTCCTCCATCATGAGATTCTCGAGGAACGAGGCCAGCCCTTCGTTCCACCGCGGCGACGGACTGTCGGTGTCCTCCACGTTCCACAGGTGCGACAGCTCGTGATACAGCTCGAACAGACGGTGGCGGTCGCGGAACGCGGCGGCGCTCTGGATGATGCCTCCCACGGCGTCGGCCTGTGAGCCCCAGCCGTCGGGAATCTCGCTGACGCACACCTCGGGGGTTTCGCGCAGGGGGCCGAACCAGCGGCGGTAGGTCGCCATCGCGGATTCGGCGGCGCTCATCAAGCGCCTGCCGCCCGCGCTGTCGGCGGGGAAGTAGAACACCCGCACGGCGCCGCGGCTCAGCGTGTCGTAGGGCGCGATGCAGAGATTGAGGAACGGGCTGGGCCGGCCGGACTGATAGCGCCACGTGACGGTGCCGTCGTCGTGCCCAATCCTCGTCGGCCGCCCGCCGGTGGCCACCACCAGCCGCGCGGGCACCCGCACCGACGCGTCGTATACGAAGCTCGCCCGCGGGGCGCTCCGATTGGCCGCGTCGGAGAGCCCGCCCACGTCCGGGAACGCGAGCGCATCGGTACGGAGGATGGTGAACGTGGTGTCGATGTGGTCGTGGACGTAGAGCCAGCCGACTTCTTCGTATCCGGTGAGATTGCCGTGGTAATCGATGCGCACCGTCGCGCGACCGCCGGGCGGCACGGGGCGGGCGAAGTGAACGACGACCTGCGTGACCTGACGCATCGGCATGTCCTCGAACCGGCGCACGTCCTGGTCGAACGGCACGCGTCGGCCGGCGGCATCGCGGACGCCGGTGGCGAGCATCAGCCGATTGAGGAGCAGCGAGACCCGCGACGCCGGATGGCGCGTCCAGTTCTCGAGCTCGTAGGTGGCCGAGCCGGATAGACGGGATGCGTCGTAGTCGAGAGTGACCGTCAGGTCGAGATGTCGGGGAACAAAGGCTTCCGGGGTGGCCGGGCGCGCGCCCGGCGACATCGCCACCGTGATGGCGGCCAGGGCGACGCAGGTGAAGATCCGGTTCATCGGGCCTCCCGCATGCGGCGCGGCCGCTGCCTCGCCGACACCGACTTGATCACGGTGTATCCACGCGGCGTCACCTCCAGCGCGACGCTCGAGTCCCGAATGGCGGCGTCGAGCAACGCCCGAACGGCCGGTCGGTCCAGGTCGTCAGCCCGCTCGAGGACGATGTAGCGGCCCCGGTGGCCGCTTCCCCGCAGGAGCTTGCCGGCATCGGGCAACGCCGCCCCGTGGAGGAAGTACAGATTCACCCACCGCGGGTAGACGGCCAGAGAGACCACCGCCTCCGACGCCCGCTCCGTCGGGCCGAATCCGATCGCCAGCGCGTTGTAGTTGTCGTACACAAGCTCGATCGCACCGGGCATGCGCTTGCGCAGCTTCGCCCGGGCCGCGCGCACGAGCCTGCCGATTGCGGGATCGTACTTGGCGATGAAGCTCGCCAGCTGCGCGGCCGGCGGGTCACCCCGCGCCGTGATGCGGGAGTTCCGCCTCACCGAGGCCTCCACGTCGAGTCACGAAGTCTCCGCGACGAGGCGAAGACCATGGATCTCGAAGTCACCAGCCGCGCCCATCACCTCACCAGATCACGGCCCGCAGGCTCTCCGGGCGCCACATCGCGTCACCCTCCTTCACCCCGAACGCCTGGTAGAACTCCGGCAGGTTCGCGAGCGGACCGTTCACCCGCAGGAACTGGGGCGAGTGCACGTCGGTCATGATCTGCTGGGCGAGCGCTTCCGGCCGCCGCGCCCCGAGCCAGGAGAGCGCGTAGCCGAGGAAGTAGCGCTGGTCGGGCGTGAGGCCATTGATCGCCTCGCCCTTCTTCCACTCGTCGGTCCGCTGGAACGCCTCGTAGCCGAGCACGACCCCGCCCAGATCGGCGATGTTCTCGCCCAGCGTGGCCCGTCCGCGCACGTGCTTGTCGCCGACCACGTACTGATCGTACTGCGCGACGAGCTTGTCCGCGCGCTCGGCGAACTGCACCGAGTCCCCCGCCGTCCACCACGGATTGAGATTGCCGCCCGCGTCGAACTGGCGGCCCTCGTCGTCGAAGCCGTGCGTGATCTCGTGCCCGATGGTCGAGCCGCCCGCGTACGAATAGAGGATCGCGTCGTCCACCAGCGAATCCGGCAGGGCGGGGATCATGAACGCCGCCGCGGGCAGCACGATCTCCACCTTCGATCCGTCGTAGTAGGCGTTGTAGGTCTGCGGGGTCATATCCCAGATCGTGCGGTCGATCGGCTTGCCGAGCTTCGCGGCTTCGTAGCGGAACCACCACTGGTTGATCCGGATCTGGTCGCCGGCGTACGAGCCGCGGTCGAGGTCGAGAGCCGAGTAGTCGCGCCACTTGTCCGGATAGGCGACCTTGCGCGCCACGCGCTCGAGCTTCGCGAGCGCGCGCTCCTTCGTGGTCTCGCTCATCCACGGCAGCGCGCGGATGCGCTCCCGGTACACGTCGATGATGTCGCTCGTGAGCTTCTCGTAGCGCGCCTTGGTGGCCGGCGAGCAGTAGCGCTTGACCCACGCCTGCCCCATCAGCTCCCCGATCCCGCCCTCCTCCGCGTCGAGCACGCGTTTCCAGCGCGGGCGCTGCCGCTCGATGCCGGACATCACGGTGCCGTAGAAGCGGAAGTTCTCCCGGTCGAAGGCGCGGCTGAGCCGCGGCGCCAGCTCGGAGACCAGGTTCCAGCGCAGGTAGGTCTTCCAGTCCGCGACCGGCACCGCCTTCAGCAGCGAGTCCGCCTGGCCGAAGAACTCCGGCTGTCCGACCACCACGGTGTCCACGGCGGCGATGCCCATCGCGGCGAACTGGCCCGCCCACGAGATCCCGGGCGTCAGCGCGTCGAGCTCGGCGAGGCTCATCCGGTGGTAGTTCGCCCAGGGGTCGCGCCGCTCCTCGAGCGTGCGCGAGCGGGCCGCGAGCGCGGTCTCGATGCGGAACACGGCCGCCGCCGAGCGCCGCGCGGCCGCCGCGTCCTCGCCGAGCAGGCGGAACATGGCGGCGACGTGCTTCGGGTACTCGTCCCGCACGCGCCGCGTGCTCGAGTCGTCGGTGAAATAGTAATCGCGGTCGGGCAGCCGCAGGCCGGCCTGCACGAGGTGGATCCGGTACGTCTCGCTCGCGCGCTCGTCCTGCCCGATGTACAGACCGTAGAGCGGGCTCAATCCCTTCACCTGGAAATCGGCGATCGCGCGCAGCAGGTCGTCGCGGGTGCGGATCGTCGCGATCTGCGCGAGATACGGTCGGAGCGGCGCGGCGCCCTGCGCCTCGATGCGCGCCGAGTCCATGCCCACCGTCCAGAAGTCGCCGACCTTCTGCTCGACCGTGCCGTGCGCGGCGCCCGAGCGCGCGGCCGATTCGCAGATGCCCTGGAGCTGCGCGTAGATCTCCTCCTGCACGAGATTCGCGATGCCCCACGCCCGCTCGTCCGCCGGGATCGGGTTCTTCTTGATCCACGCGCCGCACGCGTACTGGAAGAAGTCGGCGCCCGGGGACACCGAGCGGTCCATGTTCTGCACGAGCGGATCCCGGTCGGGCGGAAGCGGCGGCGCGGTCTGCGCCGCCCCGGTCGTGGCGACGAGCGCGAGCGCAAACCCGAGGGCCAGGATCGCCCACGCGCGTTCCGGATGGCGGATCATCGAGGTTCCTTTCCTGAGAAGGAGATGGCGAACAGCGAGGGATCACGTGAACCGGCGCAGTATACGCCGGCGGGCCGCGGCCGCCGGGGGACGCCGACCGGCGCCGCGACGGCCCGCACGAGCGGGGTCCGCGTCAGGCGGAGAAGGACGCGGCGAGCCGGGCCAGGCCCCACGCGACGAGCCCGCCTCCGCTCACCCACAGCGCCCAGCGCACGGACCAGGGCACGCGCGTCTCGGGGCGCGCGCCCGAGGGAACGCCGAAGCCGTCGCGCAGCTCGCGGAGCACGGCGCTGAACGCCGCGAGCCACCCGAGAGCGAGCGCGACGAGCAGGCCGTTGCGGCCGTCCTCGACGAGGCGGCGCGCGACCCCGAGCCAGAGCCCGCCGCCCGGCGTGCCGGGAACGCCCGCGAGCGAGAAGAGCGCGTAGAGCCCCGCGAGCGCGGTCAGCGGATGCCGCCGGAAGAGATGCGGCCCGGGCGCTCCCGCCGGACGGATCACGGGCACGAGCCGCGAGAGCAGTGCCGCGCCCGAGAGCGCGAGCGCGAGGTGCGCGGCCCACGACAGCAGCCAGATCGTGAGGCCCCGCGCCTCCTCGCGGCCGAGACCGCTCGCGAGCGCCGCGAGCGCGAGCCCGCCCTGCAGGCTCGCGAGCGTGCCCACGCGGCGCTCGGGCCGGCTCTGCCACACGATCGTGCCCGCGCCCGCGAGCAGCGCCGCGGCCGCGGCGATCCGCAGCAG
>DATKKO010000035.1:0-4064 GCA_035542955.1 Terriglobales bacterium | reverse complement strand
TCGGCTCCGGCGAGAACCAGGTCCCGTGCGTGACCGCCGAGGACCTCGCCGCTGCCATCGTGGCCGCGCTCGAGCTCGGTGAACCCGGCGAACAGGTGTTCCTGGTCGCCGATCCTGCGGGGCCGACCCAGGCGGACCTCTGGCGCTGGCACGCCGAGGCGGCCGGACTTCCGGTGCCGCGGGGCCGTCTTTCCGAGCGTGCGGCCCTCCTGGCCGCGGTGCTGCTCGAAGGAGTCGCGGCGGGTACGCGCCGGCCCCCGCTCTTCCATCGCTTCGACGTGATGGTTCTGTCCCGGGACGTGCGGGTCGACGCGCATCGCGCCCGTCGAATGCTTGTTTGGCGACCTCGCGGGCTCTATCCTGAAGCCATCCGCTCCGCCGTCCGGGAGCACGGCATGCGGGGTTCACGACGAATCTGAACCCCACGGCGCGTGCGGTCGCGAAGGAGCGTCATGAAGGTCGCCGCGATCGAACACGCGCTGCCCTCGCGCGAGGTCGGGAACGAAGAGCTGATCCAGCGCATCCTGGCGCGCGCGAACGGGGGCATCGATCCCGCGAAGCGAGTCGAGTTCGAATCGGCCGTGCGCCGGTTCTTCGAGCGCACCGGCGCCTGCACGCGGCGGCATCGGGCGCCCGGTGAGCGCGCCTACGATTTCGGCATCGCCGCCGCACGCGGAGCGCTCGAGCGCGCGGGCTGGGCCCCGGACGACGTGGACCTGCTGATCTACGTCGGCGTGGGCCGCGGTTGCATCGAACCCGCCACGGCCCACGTCTTCAACGCGGGGCTAGACCTGCGGCGCGCGGCGTGCTTCGACATCCTCGACGCCTGCGCGAGCTGGCTGCGGGCTTTCGACGTTGCGCGCCACATGCTCCATGCGGGCACGATCCGCCGCGCGCTGATCCTGAACTGCGAATTCAACTTCGATGAGTACATCCGCTGGGACTTCCGCGACTCGGGAGATCTCGCCCGGCTGGGGGCCGGATTCACGGTGGGCGAGGCCGCCACGGCCACGCTGCTGGAGGGCGTCGACGAGGACGAGTACCACGTGTCCTTCCGCACCCGGAGCGATCTCCACGGACTGTGCCGGATCCCGCTCCCGAACGCGCAGCAGTACGAGGCGGCGCCCGAGACCACGGCCCAGCCGCCGCTCGGGTTCTACTCGCAGGCCTACGAGCTCAACGCCTCGGCGATCGCGATGCTCGAGCGCCAGTTCTGGGACGATCCGGCGTTGGCGGGCGGCCGCTACGATCTCGCCGTCGGCCACGCCACGAGCGTGCCCTCGCGGGATGGCGTGATGCGCAGGCTCAAGCTGGCGCCCGCGCACGTGCTGGACACGTTTCCGCGTTACGGCAACACGGTGTCGGCGTCGCTGCCGCTGGGCCTCTCGATCGCCGCGCGGGAAGGAACGCTCGAGCGCGGCCACCTCGTGCTCATGATCGTCGGCAGCGCCGGCGTCACGACCGGCCTCTGCCGTTTCCGCTACTGAGCGAACCGGACATGCCGGCCGCCTGGTCCGTCCTCTGGATTCTCGCCCTGCTTCCTGCCGCGGCCGTCGCGCTCTGGCCCCTGCTCGTCGGCCGCCTGCTCGCGCGTTCGCGCGCGGCGCGACGCGAGGTCGCCGCATCGGTGTCCGTGCTGGTGCCGGTATGCGGCGACGAGCCCGGCCTGGCCGCTGGCCTCCGGTCCGTCCTCGCCGCGGAGTGGCCCGGAGCCGAGCTCGAAGTCGTCGTGATCGCCGGGCAACGGACGGATCCTGCGCTGGCGGTCGCCTGGCAGGCGTGCGCCGGAGCGGGGGAGCGGGCGCGCGTCATCGTGGCCGGCGGTGCCGGCGACGACGCCCCGGGCAAGGCCGCGCAGATCGCGGCCGGCGTGGCGGTGTCGCACGGAAGCTGGATCGTCATGCTCGACAGCGACGCGCGGCTTCCGGATCTGGGGTGGGTCCGCCGCTTTTGCGCCCCGCTCGCGGATCCGGGCATCGGGCTCGTTTCGTGCGTTCCGGTCTGCCGCGACCTGCAGCGGCCCGCGGCCCGCCTGCTCGCCGCGACGATCGAACCCGACCTACTCGGTTCGTTCGCCATGCTCGACGCGGCGGGCTGGCTCGCCCTAGCTAACGGTTCCTGCCTCGCGATCCGCCGCGAGATGCTGCAGCGCTGCCGCGGCCTCGAAGCGATGCGCGGCCGACTCCTGATGGACACCGCGCTGGCCCGGGCCGTGCGCCGGACCGGCGGGCAGGTGTGCGTGCACGACGAGGCGCTGCCAGTCGACTCCGGCCGGATCGGATGGCGCGCGGCCTGGGAGCAGTCGCACCGCTGGCAGGTCGCGATCCTGCGGGGACTGCCGCTGCCCGCGGCGCTGGGCTTCGCCTGGCTGCGCTCGGCGACCCCATTGGCGCTCGCGCTCGCGCTCTTCGGTGGATCGTGGGGCGCATGGGCGGGCGCGGCCGCCATCGGCCTGCGCCTGGGAGTCGCGTGGTCCCTGCGCCGCAGGCTGGGCACGCGGCTCACGCCGGTGGATCTGACGGCGCAGGTCGCGGCCGACCTGGTCGCGGGGCTGACTTGGATCGTCGCGGCGCTCGACCCGCACGTCATGTGGCGCGGGCGCCGGTGGCGCGTGCGCGGGGGCGCGACAGTCGAGCTTCCTCGGTCGGCTGCCCGCGTCCGGCCGAGGCCCACCTGAGCATGTACCGCCGCAGCCGAGGCGGTGAGGGATGAACGCGGCGAAGCGCCTCTCGCGCGCCGCGGAGTTCGTGCGCGCCCGCGACTGGGTGGTGCAGTGGCCGGTGGTCCTGGTCACGGCTGGAGCGTACGCGGGAAGGGCGGGTTCGGGCCTCCTCGCGCGCCTGGTTTGGGTTCTCGTCATGGAGAGCCTGCTCGTGGCCGCGGGCTACATGGTCAACGACGTGTTCGACGCCGCCACGGACGTCGGGAAGCGACGCGCAGACGTGGCGCAGGGCTACCGGGCGCGCAAGCTCGCGGCCGCCGCCCTCGCGATCACCGCGGGGCTGGCCATGGCGTGGGCGCTCGAGCCCGCGAAGCGATGGCTGGTGGGCGCGCAGATCGTGCTCGGCCTCGGCTACTCCGCGCCGGGCATCCGGCTCAAGGAGCGCGGGATCCTCGGCCTCGCGGCGGCGGCGTCGCTGCAGCGGCTCCCGGCGTTCGCCCTCGCGATCGAGTGGCCGCCGCGGGTGCCCCTGCTCGCGAGCGCGCTGGGCGCGTGGCTCCTGGCTCTGGGGCTGGTCTTCATCCTCGAGCACCAGCGCGAGGATCTCGACGCCGATCGCCGCGCGCGCGTGGTCACATGGAGCGTGCGGGCCGGAAGAGCGGCCGCGGCGCGCGCGCGGGCGCAGGCGCTCGTCGCGCTGTGGCTCGCGACGGCCTTGGCCGTCATGGCGCGGTGGGGCAGGCCCGCCGACGTGGCAGCAGCGGCGCTCGTGCCGGTCGCCACGGCCGTCTCCATCGCGTTGATCGGGCGGCGCTATGCGTCGAATCGCCGGCTGCCGGCGCATCCCGCATCGTGTGTGTCCCGTCCCGTGGTTGTGCACGGGGCCGGGTTGTCCGGCCTGGTCGCCGCCATTCGTCTCGCGGACTGGGGCATCCCCGTCGAGGTGCGGGAGCGAAGCTTGTCGCCGTCGGGCACGACGGACGGAGGGCAACAGGTTCACAGCATGCTTCAGGACCCCGCTCGGATCGCCGCACATCTGGGGCTCTCGATCGAGAGCTCGTTCGAGCGCACGGAGCGCGAAGTCGCCTACGTCTTCGGCCGCCGGCTCACGCCCGCATCGCGACACTGGAATTGCTCGCGGGGTTCGGCCCCCGGGTCGCTGGACGCCGAACTGCTGGCCGCGGCGCGGGCGCGCGGCGTCGTCCTGCGGTTCGAGCGACCGTGGCGCCAGCCGGGGCGCACGGAGTCGTGCGAGATCCTGGCCACGGGTCATGGACCCGCGGAGTTCGAGGCGCTTCGACTCCCGTCCGAGCCTCTCGATGGTTGGTGCGCCGAGGCCTCGTGGGATGGCCCGCCGTTCCTGCTCACCTATCGCGATCATTGGTCGGGCTCCGGCTTCGGC
>DATKKO010000034.1:0-8372 GCA_035542955.1 Terriglobales bacterium | reverse complement strand
TGGCGAAGGGCGCCAGGCGGTCGAAGACCTGGCGCGCCCAGCCGATGCACTCCCCGTCCTGGCTCGCGTTGCTCCAGCGCGTGTGCACGTTCACCACGAATTCCACGCTGCGGTGCGGATAGGCGGTCGCGTCCACCGGGGCGCGGTTCACCGCCTCGCCGAGGTTCGCCACGAAGATCTCGCACTCCGGCCCAGGCAGGTGGCCCACGGCGTCGATCAGGGCGTTGATGGCGCCGTCGCTGAGCGTGGTGAGGTCGTGGGACTTCCAGTAGTTCCTCGCGCCGGGCGCGAGGAGCGGGTCGAAGGCGGCCTGCCAGCCGGCGAACGGATGCGGCCCGATGACGTCGGCGATGGGCTTGCCGAGGGCCTGCAACGGCGCGACCGCCTTCCTGCCCCGCTCCATGTCGCCCGCGTAGCAGGCGGCGAAGACGAGGACCTCCTTGCCGTGGTACTCGGCCGGCACGAAGGGCAGCGGCGGGGCCTTGCGCATCACGACCCACGCGGTCAGCTCCGGCGGCGCCGCGGCGACGACGCGTCGATAGCCGTCCAGCAGCTGGCGCGCCCCGGAGAACGGGTGGACGATGAGGCCGGAGAGCACCTCCGGTCCCACCGGGTGCAGCTCGTACTCGAACGAAGTGACGACGCCGAAGTTCCCGCCGCCGCCGCGCAGCGCCCAGAACAGGTCGGGGTTCTCGCGCATGCTCGCGTGGACGAGCGTCCCATCCGCCGTGACCACGTCCGCGCCGAGCAGGTTGTCGACGGTGAGGCCGTGCTTGCGCGAGAGCCAGCCGAAGCCGCCGCCGAGCGTGAGGCCGGCGACGCCGGTGGTCGAGTTGATGCCCAGCGGCGTCGCTAGCCCGAAGGCCTGGGCCTCGCGGTCGAACTCGCCGAGTGTCACCCCGGGCTCGACGCGCGCGCTGCGCCCCTGCGGATCGATGCGCACGGACTTCATCGGAGAAAGATCGATCATCAGGCCCCGGTCGCAGACCGCGTTGCCGGCGATGTTGTGGCCGCCGCCGCGGACCGCGAGCAGGAGCCCGCGGTCGCGCGCCAGGCGCACGGCCTCGATGACGTCCGCCGCGCCGGCGGCGCGGACGACGAGCGCCGGCTTGCGGTCGATCATGGCGTTCCAGATGGCGCGGGCCTGTTCGTATCCGGGTTCACCCGGCAGGCAGAGCGCGCCGCGCAGCCGGCCGCGCAGGGCATCGACCTCGGTGGCGGAGAGCGTCGTCGTGGTGCCTTCGAGGGTCCTCAGGGTGATGTCCGTCATGTCGTGGATCCCTTTCGCGCGGCCCGGGCCGGGACGAAACGACGTTTCCCCGAGCCCGTCTCCATCCCCGTTGCCGAGCGACCCGAACGACGAACGCGGCGGCGCCGTGACGATCCGCGCCCGGGTCGCGTGCGAGGCCTCGCGCGGCGGAAGCCCTCGCGGAGAACGATAGGAGACGGGCCGTGGAGAAGGCGCAAGGGAATGTCAGGCGCGACCGATTTGGCAGATCGGTGACCCCGCACGGTCGGAGGCGCGGACCGTGACCCACGGTCGCCGCGCAGGGCGAGCCGGAGGATCGGGCCGCGCCGCGGCGCGCGCTCGCGGTCCGCGGGCGGCGTGTCCGCGATTTCCGGGGCTCGCGCGCGCTGTGATACCTTCCGTCGCCTTCTTTCCAGCCCGGGCCCGATCCGCGCCGAATCGATCGGCGCCGGCGCGCGGCCGGGGACCCAGGAGTCGACGTCCTTGTTCGAAGCGCTCACCGATCGGCTGCAGGGCATCGTGCGCAACCTGACCGGGCAGGCGCGGCTCACGCCCGAGAACGTGCGGGAGAGCCTGCGCGATGTCCGCCGCGCCCTGCTCGAGGCCGACGTCCAGCTCGGCGTCGCGCGGGACTTCGTCGCCCGCGTCGAGACGAGGGCGGTCGGAGAGGACGTGCTGAAGAGCCTCACGCCGGGCCAGCAGGTCGTGGGCATCGTGCACGACGAGCTGGTCGCGCTGCTCGGCCGCACCCCGGTCACGCTCGCCGGCTCGCCCCATCTGCCGACGGTGGTGCTGCTCGCGGGGCTGCAGGGCTCGGGCAAGACCACGTTCGCGGCCAAGCTCGCGCTTTGGCTCAAGGCCCGCGCGAAGCGCGTGCTGCTGGCGAGCGCGGACGTGCATCGTCCCGCGGCGATCGACCAGCTCGAGCGGCTCGCCCCGCAGGCGGGGGCCGGATTCTGGCGCGCGCCCGCGGGCACGGCGCCGGAGGCGATCGCGCGCGAGGCGCTCGAGCAGGCGCGCACCCGCGGCTTCGACTTCCTGATCCTCGACACGGCAGGACGCCTCCAGATCGACGAGCCGATGATGGCCGAGCTCGAGGCGCTCGAGCGCGCGATCCACGCCCATCAGGTGCTGCTCGTGGTGGACGGCATGACCGGCCAGGAGGCGGTGCGGATCGGGCAGACCTTCGCCGAGCGCGTGGGCGTGGACGGCCTCGTGCTGACGAAGATGGACGGTGACGCGCGCGGCGGCGCGGCCCTCTCGCTCCGTCAGGTCACGGGCCGGCCCATCCTGTTCCTGAGCGCAGGCGAGAAGCTGGAGGGGCTCGAGCCCTTCGATCCCGGGCGCCTCGCCGGGCGCATCCTCGGGATGGGCGACGTGGTCGGGCTGGTGGAGCGCGCGCGCCAGGCGGTGGACGAGAAGGAGGCGGCGCGACTGGCCGAGGCGATGCGCCGCTCCGAGTTCACGCTGGAGGACTTCCTCGACCAGCTCCGGCAGGTGAGGAAGATGGGGCCGCTCGAGGACCTGATCAAGATGGTCCCCGGCGTGCCGCGCGAGGCGCTGGAACAGGCCCGGCCCGACACCGACCGGCTCAAGCGCTACGAGGCGATCCTGCTCAGCATGACGCGCAGGGAGCGCCGCTCGCCGCGGCTGATCGACGGCAGCCGCCGGCGCCGCATCGCCGCCGGCAGCGGGACCCGGGTGAACGA
This sequence comes from Terriglobales bacterium, assembly GCA_035542955.1. Taxonomy (GTDB): domain Bacteria; phylum Eisenbacteria; class RBG-16-71-46; order RBG-16-71-46; family RBG-16-71-46; genus JANXPZ01. The sequence goes on along the minus strand of DATKKO010000034.1, from coordinate 5,414 downwards.
CGTGAACCAGCTCTTGAAGGACTTCGAGCAGGCGCGCACATTGATGAGACGATTCAAACACGGCGCGCGCGGTCTGGCGGGCCTGAGGCGGGGTCGCGGCTGACGGCCGGCGCCTGAGCGCCGGCGCGGTGGCGCCCGGAGACAACAGAGGAGGATTCGGCATGGCGGTGGTGATCCGTCTCATGCGGGCGGGCGCGAGGAAGCGGCCCTCGTATCGGCTGGTGGCAGCGGATTCCCGGCGGCAGCGCGACGGCCGCTTCCTGGAGATCCTGGGGCACTACAATCCGATCGCCCAGCCGTACGAGCTGGTGATCGAGAAGGACCGCGTGCAGAGCTGGCTCGACCAGGGCGCGCAGCCCTCGGAGCAGGTGGCCTCGCTCCTGCGCGCGAACGGGATGACGCTCGGCAAGCCCTCGAAGCCGACGAAGAAGAAGGGCGAGGGCGCCCCGGCGAAGGCGCGGGCCCGCTCGAAGCCGCGCCCGGTCTCGGCGCGCAAGATCAAGGCCCGGGCCGCCCGCAAGGCGGCGGGGAAGAAGAGCCCGAGTCCCGCGGCGAAGTAGCCTTGCGCCGGCTGCCGCTCCTCGTCGCGCTGGCCGCTCTGTCCTGCGTTCCGCTCGCGGGCTGCGCTCCGGATCGCGGAGACCAGCTCGCGGCGGCGCGGCGGAGGGAGAGCGCGCTCGTGGCCCGCTCCCAGGCGCTGATCAACGAGGGGAACGCGCTCGTCCGGGTGAAGGACTACGCCAGCGCCTCGAAGCGCTACGCGGCCGCGGCCGTGGTGAAGCCGGACGATGCGGCCGCGTACTTCGGTCTCGGCATGGCGCTGACGAAGCTCGGGCGTTACGAGGACGCGCGTATCGCGTACGCGCGCGCGCACGCGCTGGCGCAGGGAGCGCGCGACTCGGCCGCGGCGCGCTGAACGCGGGCGGCACGCGAGCCCGTCGGCGCCGCGCACGGGCTCCGCGTGAGCCGCTTCGTCGCGTCGGGGCGCCGGCGCGGCGTCGCGTCTCGAACCTCGGCTCGCGCCCCCGCGCCGAAGCGCTCCGCGCGTTGGCGCGGCCGCGCGCGGCCGGTGTAGGCTGTCCCGGATCCTCGCCGCCCGGAACCTTTCCGATCGGGGAGCCCATGCACGACCTCAAGTTCCTGCGCAACAACCGCGAGCGCGTCGAGGCGGGCGTCGCCCTCAAGGGCATGACCGTCGATCTCGCGCGCTTCTACGCGATCGAGGAACGCCGGCTCGCCGTGCTCCACGAGACCGAGCAGCTCAAGGCGCGGCGCAACGCGACCAGCGAGGAGATCGCCCAGCTCAAGACGCGGGGCGCGCCGGCCGACGAGCTGATCCTCCGCAGCCGGGAGCTGGGCGAGCGGATCAAGGCGCTCGACGCGGAGCTGAGGACGCTCGAGGAGGAGAGCGCCGAGCTCGCGGCCTGGATCCCGAACCTGCCGCACGAGAGCACGCCGCCCGGCAAGGACGCGGCGCAGAACCAGGTGAGGCGGGTCTGGGGCGAGCCGCCGGCCTTCGATTTCGAGCCGCTGCCGCACTGGGAGATCGCCACGCGCCTCGGCCTGCTCGACTTCGTGCGCGCGCCGAAGATCGCCGGCGCCGGATTCCTGCTCTTCACCGGCCGCGGCGCGCGGCTCGAGCGCGCGCTCATCCAGTTCATGCTCGACATGCACACGACGCGCCATGGCTACACCGAGATCTCGCCCCCGCACGTGATCCGCCGCGCGGCGCTCTTCGGCACCGGCCAGCTGCCGAAGCTCGAGGGCGACATGTACCACGTGGGCGAGGACGACCTGTTCCTGAACCCGACGGCCGAGGTCCCGGTCACGAACATCTACCGCGACGAGATCCTCGAGCCGGGTCTCCTGCCGTCGAACCTCACCGCCTACTGCGCCTCGTACCGGCGCGAAGCGGGCGCGCACGGCGCCGACACCCGCGGCATGCTGCGCGTGCACCAGTTCGACAAGGTCGAGCTGGTGAAGATCGTTCCGCCCGAGACCAGCTACGAGGAGCACGAGAAGCTCGCCCGCGACGTGAGCGACGTGTTCGAGGCGCTCGAGCTGCCGTACCGGCAGGTCCTGCTCTGCAGCGGCGATCTGTCGTTCGCCGCGGCGAAGTGCTACGACTTCGAGGTCCACGCGCCCGGCGTGAAGGCCTGGCTCGAGTGCTCGTCCTGCTCGAACTTCGAGGACTTCCAGGCGCGCCGCATGAACATGCGCTTCCGCCGCGAGACGGGCGCCCGCGCGGAGCACCCGCACACGCTGAACGCCTCGGGCGTGGCCCTGCCCCGGACCTTCGCGGCGCTGCTCGAGAACCACCAGACCGCGTCGGGCTCGGTGCGCGTCCCGGCCGCGCTGCGCCCCTGGCTCGGCGGTCTCGAGGAGATCGTGGCCGAGGGGTGAAGACGATCCGGCTCCCGTTCGAGCAGCGCCTCCGCGGCGCGCGCGCGCGGCTCATCCGCAGCGCGGTGCTCCTCGGCAGCCTGCTGGTCGTGGTCTCGGTCTTTCTCTTCACGCAGCAGGTCATCCACCGGCTCACGCAGGAGGTGGAGACCACGTCGCGGCTGCTGGCGAGGTATCTGGCCCTGGCGACCTTCCCGGCCACGCGCGACCCCGAGCTGCTGCGCATCACGCGCGACGTCGTGGGCCGGATCGACTTCCCCATCATCATCACCGACCCCGATGGCTATCCGCGGGCCTGGCGCAAGATCGCCGTGCCGCCGGAGCAGGTGCCCGATCTGAGCGTGGACAGCCTCAAGTCCGGGCTCAAGGTCTCGCCCGTGATCCGCGCGCGCATCGAGCGCGTGCGCGCCGAGGTGGCGCGGCTCGACCGCCAGAACGAGCCGCTGCCCATGCTCCACGCCGCGACCACCGTGAAGCTGGGCGCGGTGCACTACGGCGAGCCCGAGGGACTCGGGCTGCTGCGCTGGATCCCGCTCGCGACCGCGGCGGGGGTCGTGGTGCTGCTCTCGCTCGGTCTGTGGAGCCTCGCCGGCATGCGCGCGGCGGAGAAGCGCACGATCTGGGTGGGCATGGCGCGCGAGACGGCGCACCAGCTCGGCACGCCCCTCTCGTCGCTCATGGGCTGGGTCGAGCTGCTGCGCTCGCACGCCGAGGCCGCGCCCGGCGGGGCGATCGTGCCCGTGCCGCGGGCCGAGCTGGACGAGACGCTCGAGGAGATCGAGCGCGACGTCGAGCGCCTGAACAAGGTGGCGCAGCGCTTCAGTCACGTGGGCTCGGCGCCGCACCTCGTGCTGCAGGACGTCACGCCGGTGGTGATCGAGGCCGTGCAGTACATGAGGAAGCGGCTGCCGCAGGGCGGCTCGGTCAGCGTGCGCGAGCGGTACGAGGAGGTGCCGCCGATCAATCTGAATCGCGAGTTGCTCGAATGGGCGCTCGAGAACCTGCTCGTGAACGCGGTCTCGGCGGTGGACAAGTCGCCGGGGCTCATCGAGGTCGCGGTCGAGCGGCGCGGCGTGACCGAGGCGGTCGAGATCATGGTCCGCGACAACGGGCGGGGCATGACGCCGGCCGAGCAGCGACGCGCCTTCGATCCCGGCTACAGCACGAAGCAGCGGGGCTGGGGCCTGGGGCTCGCCCTCGCGCGGCGCGTGGTGGAGGAATACCACGGCGGGCGGCTCTCCATCCGCCAGAGCGCGCCCGGGCAGGGCACCACGATGGTGATCAGCTTCCCGACGTAGTTCCGCTAGCTCGGCTCCACCCGGATCGAGCCGTCCGCGGCCCGCATCTGGACGAGCGGGCCGCCTCCGTTCAGGCGGCCGTGCAGCTCACGGCGGCCGATCTCGCCGGTGACCTCGACCGGCAGGTCGAGATGGATGACGCCGTCCCCCGTGCGCAGGTCGAAGTCCGCGCGGAGGTCGGCTGGCACGCGCAGGGTCAGGCTGCCGTCGCTGCTGTGCAGCGTCCATCCGGTCTCGATCCGTGAGCCCGCTCCGGCATCGGCCTCGATCGCCCCGTCGCTCGTGCTCAGATCGAGCCGGTCGAAGCGCCCGCCGACCTCGATGCCGCCGTCCGAGCTGTGCGCCTCGAGCGCGCCGTCGAGATCGCGCGCGTGGATCGTCCCATCCGAGGTCTGCAGGTGCAGGTCGCCGCGCAGGCCCACGGCTTCGATGTCGCCGTCGCTCGTGCGCACCCGGACCGAGCCGGTGACCGGCGCGAGCGCGACGCGACCGTCGCTGCTCGTCACATCGAGGTCCACCTCGCGCGGCAGCAGGACGTCGACGCGGACCGAGCGGCGGGTGAACCCGAACCCGATGTGGAACTGCACGCGGGGCTCGCGGACCTCGCACTCCACGCGATCGCCGAGCTGCCGGGCCTCCACGTAGATCCCGTGCGGTCCGATCCTCCAGCCAACCGTCGTCACCTTGAGCTCGACCGCGCGGCCCGGCCCGGTCGCGACGTGGACGTCCGCGTCGTCGGTCTTCAGGACCAGTGTGGGATGACCGGTCACGGGATAGGTCCGTGCCCATTCGTCGGCCGCGGCGGGCGCGGCCGCGATCAGGGCGCAGGTCGATGCGATCAGCAGTTCGCGGAGCATGGTCGTTCCCCCCGGGGTGATGCCGGGTCTACGGACGGGAGAGCCCCGTGGTTGCAGGATCGCGGAACCGAGCCGCGCCGCTCTCAGGGGCGGTTGCCCGCGTCGGCGGCCGCCCACTTGCCGAACGTCCGGCCGAAGAAATCGCCGCGTTTCCATTCCGGCGGGCGCGGCGCGTTCGCGGTCTCGAATCCGAGCAGCAGGCAGAAGCGTGCGAAGCGGGCCCCGGCCGCGACATCCATGTTCTGCGACGCGTCGTCGTCGGGGTGGTGGTAGTGATCGCGAAGCCAGGCGCGCTCCCCCGCGACGTCCTCGGGAGTCGGACCCGGACCCGGCGTGGGGAACACGGCGGGGATCCCTTGGCGAATGAACGAGAACTGATCGCTGCGGATGAACACCACGTCGGCGGGATCGGGGTCGGGGCGAACCTGGATCGGCCGCTCTCCCCGGGGCGCGCCCATGGCGCGCGCCGCGCGGCGCACCGTGCCGTCGAAGCTCGAGTGCTCGGCGCCGAAGGCGATCACCTCGGTGAAGGGACGCAGCATGAGGATCATGTCGAGGTTGATGTCGCCGACCACGCGGCGGCCGGGCAGGCCGGGGCGGCGCGCGAAGTAGTCGGAGCCCTGCATGCCCTTCTCCTCGCCGGTGAGCGCGACGAAGGCCAGCGTCCGCCGCGGCGCGCGCGGCAGCGCGCGGAAGGCGCGGGCCAGCTCGAGCATGATCGCCACGCCCGAGGCGTTGTCGTACGCGCCGTTGTAGATCGAATCCCCGGCGACCGCGGGCCCGATCCCGAGGTGGTCAAGATGCGCGCTGTAGACGATCACCTCGCGCGCGAGCACGGGATCGGAGCCCGGCAGCA
>DATKKO010000033.1:0-8035 GCA_035542955.1 Terriglobales bacterium | reverse complement strand
CGGCCGCATCCGCGTGGGCGGCTTCAGCAACCATGCGGCCGTGGCCGAGCTGCTCGCGCGGCCGGGCACGCCGGCGCCGATCGTGCTCGACGAAGCGATCGAGATCGCGCGGCGCTACGGCTCGGAGGAATCGGGCGCGTTCGTGAACGGCGTGCTCGACCAGGTGGCGCGCCGGCTCCGGCCGGGGGAGCTGGAATGATCGCGCCCCGGGCGGCCGGCGCGCGCGGCCGGGAGGCCGCCTGATGCTGCGCGCCGTGCTCTCGGACGTGCACGCCAATCTCGAGGCGCTCGAGGTCGTGCTCGCGGACGTCGCCGATTCCGGCGCGGAGGAGCTGCTCTGCCTCGGCGACTTCGTCGGTTACGGAGCCTCGCCCAACGAATGCATCGAGCGCCTGCGCCCGCTCCTCGCCGCGGCGGTGGTCGGCAACCACGATCTCGCCGCCAGCGGCCGCATCCGCGTGGGCGGCTTCAGCAACCATGCGGCCGTGGCCGCGCGCTGGACGGGCACCGTGCTGAGTCCCGAGAACCGCGCCTGGCTCGAGAGCCTGCCGCTGGTCGAGCGCCGCGCGGGCGCGCTGCTCGTGCATGCCGCGCCGGCCGAGCCGGCGGCCTGGCAATACGTGCTCTCGACGGGCGATGCGCGTCTCGAGTTCGACGCCTTCGACGAGCCGCTGTGCCTGATCGGCCACTCGCACTACCCGGGCGCGTTCCGGCTGCCGCTGGCGGGCGGCGAGGTCGCCTACAGCCGGGCGGAGGAGGTGCGGCTCGAGCCGGGATTCCGCTTCCTGGTGAACGCGCCCAGCGTGGGGCAGCCGCGGGACGGCGACTCGCGCGCCGGGTATCTCCTCTGGGACGACGCCGGCGGCTGGCTGCGGCACGTCCGGCTCGCGTACGACTTCGGGGAGACGCGGCAGCGGATCCTGCAGGCGGGGCTGCCGCGCTTCCTCGGCGAGCGGCTGGAGCGGGGCGAATGACCGCGCCACGGGCGGGCGGGCGGGCCTCGACCCTCGATCACTGGGAGTCGTACTGGAAGGGGCACGCGCGCATCGAGCAGACATACTCGACCGGGGAGCGGCTCGCGCGCGAGATCCTGGCCGACGGCCCCGTCGCGGGGCGCCGCGTGCTCGAGGTGGGGGCGGGCTCGGGCCGCGACCTGCTCGCGCTGGCGAGCGCGGGCGCGATCGGCGTCGTGCTCGATTATTCGCCGGCCTCGCTCGAGCTGGTGCGCCGTCAGGCGCGCGCACGGAACCTCCCCGTGCTGCTGGTGCAGGCGGACGCGCTGCGCATGCCGTTCCGCGACGGCACCTTCGACGTGGTCTATCATCAGGGTCTGCTCGAGCACTTCCGCGACCCGCTGCCGCTGCTGGGGGAGAACGCGCGCGTGACGGCGCGCGGCGGGCGCGTGGTCGCGGACGTGCCGCAGGCGTTCCACGTCTACACGCTGATGAAGCACGCGCTCATGGCGCTCGATCGGTGGTTCGCGGGCTGGGAGACGCAGTTCACGCCCGCCGGGCTCGAGCGCCGCATGCGGGAGGCCGGCCTCGTCGTGCGCCGCAGCTACGGGGAGTGGATGGTGCCCGGCCTCTGGTACCGCGTGCTCCGCGAGGCGCTGCGGCGCACGCTGCGCGTCTCCCCGCCGCTCGAGCCGACGGGGCCCGCCTTCTGGCGCTCGGGCTGGGAGCGGCTGCGCGCGCGGCTCGCGCGCCGGCGCTGGGCGCTCTACACCTGCTTCGTGATCGGCACGGTGGCCGAGAAGCCATGACGGCCGCGCCCCATCTGCTGGCCGTCAACTTCCGGGACCCCTGTCATCCCGAGGCGGGCGGGGCGGAGCAGCACCTCGAGGAGATCCTGCTCGAGGCGGTGCGGCGCGGCTGGCGCGTGACCTGGCTCGCCAGCGGCTTCCCCGGTGGCGCGGCCGAGGCGGAGCACCGGGGCATGCGCGTGTCGCGCCGCGGCGCGTGGTGGAACTTCAACCTCGTCGTGCCGGGCGTGCTGCGCCGCGAGTTCGCCGCTCCCGCGCCCGACCTCGTGGTCGAGGACATCAATAAGGCGCCGTGCTTCACGCCGTGGTGGACGCGCGCGCCCGTGGCCGCCGTGGTGCCGCATCTGTTCGGCGCGACCGCCTTCCTCGAGGCCCCGGTCCCGGTCGCGGCCTACATCGTGCTGCTCGAGGCGCTGATCCCGCGCGTCTATCGCCGCTGCCCGTTCCTCGCCATCTCGGAGAGCACGCGCGACGACCTGGTGCGGCGCGGCATCGCTCCCCGCCGGGTGACCGTGGTGCACTGCGGCATGGACCACGACGCGTACCGCGTCGATCCGGCGGCGGGGAAGAGCGCCGAGCCGACGATCCTCTTCCTCGGGCGGCTGCGGCGATACAAGGGCGTCGACTGGGTGATGCGGGTGATGCCGGAGGTGCGCGCGCGCGTCCCGCGGGCGCGGCTCGAGGTGGTCGGGGACGGTCCCTTCCGCGCGGCGCTCGGGCGCGCGGCGCTGCGGCTCGGCGTGTCGGACGCGGTCACGTTCCACGGCTTCCTCGCCGCGCCGGAGAAGGTGCGCCTGCTCCAACGGGCCTGGGTGCTCGTGCAGCCCTCGCCGAAGGAAGGCTGGGGGCTCACCGTGATCGAGGCGGGCGCGTGCGGCACGGCGGTCGTGGCTGCGGACAGCCCCGGCCTGCGCGACTCGGTGCGCGGCGGCGAGACCGGACTGCTCGTGCCCTACGGCGACGACCGCCGACTCGCCGCGACGCTGTCGCAGGTCCTCGAGGACGCCGCGCTGCGCGCGCGGCTCGAATCGGCGGGACGCGCCTGGGCGGCGCGTTTCACCTGGCCCGGCTGCGCGCGGGCCTCGCTCGACGCGCTGCTCGCGGCGCAGGGGAGGGACTGAGGTGACGCTCGTCGAGGAACGGGGCGCCCGCGCGGGGCGTGTCGGCTGGCGCGGGACGCTGCTGCTCGCGGCCAAGATCGTGCTGAGCCTCGGGCTCATGGCGTTCCTCGTCACGCGCATCCCGCTCCACGAGCTGGGCGCGACGCTGCGGAGCGCGTCGGTCCCGTGGCTCGGGGCCGCGGCGGCGCTCCTGCTCGCGAGCAACGTGCTCGGCGCCTATCAGTGGCAGCGGCTGCTGCGCGCGGTCTCGATCCGCATCCCGTTCTGGAAGGTGCTCAGCTACTACCACGTCGGCCTGTTCTTCAACAACTTCCTGCCCGCGAACATCGGCGGGGACTTCGCGCGCGTGCTCGACGCCTCGCGCTACGGTTCGAGCCGGGCGGCGGCGCTGTCGACGATCGTGATGGACCGCCTGATCGGCACGCTCGCGCTGGGGGGGCTCGCCCTCGCCACCACGCTGCCCGTGCTCGGGCGCTTCCACGAGGTCGGAGGACTGCCGATGTCGGCGCTCTACGTCGCGCTGGTGGCGTTCTTCGCCTTCAGCGTGGGCATGCTGTGGGTCGTGCTCCACCCCCGCCTCCTGCCCGCGGTGGAGCGGGTGTTGAGCGCGGTGGGCCTCGGCGCCTTTCGGCCCGCCCTCGAGGACCTCGCCGGACGCCTCCGGGATTTCCGCGACCAGCGGCGGCTCTTCGTGCGTCTGCTGGCCGTGGCCGTCGTCGTGCAGGTGTGCCGGATCGGCGTTCACGTGCTCGTGGCGCGCGCTCTCGGTCTCTCCGTCGCCGTCCGGTACTTCTTCCTTTTCGTGCCCTTGCTGGCAGTGGTAGTTTCGCTGCCCATCTCGTTGAACGGGATCGGGGTGCGTGAAGGTGCGGGCGTCGTCATGTTCGGGCTGATCGGCGTGGGCCGCGCCTCGGCGTTCGCCCTTCAGTTCACGACCTATCTGGTGGCGGTGGCCGTCAGCCTTCTCGGAGGGCTGGTGTTCCTGGTCCGCTTGCCGCGCCGTCGCGCGGGTGGCCCGCAGATGCGGAGGGCGTCATGAGCGATGCGGCCCCGCTCCGGGTCGGCGAGCGGGAGAGCGCCCTGCCCACGATCGTCCTCGGCCTGCTGGTCGTGGTCGTCACCGCCTTCGTCTACCTCCGCACGCTGATGCCCAGCGTCCCCTTCTGGGACGCGGGCGAGTTCATCGCCGTCTCGAACATCCTCGGCATCCCGCATCCGCCGGGCACGCCCTTCTACGTGCTGCTCGGCCGCGTCGCGACCCTCGTGCCCATCGGCTCCATCGCCCAGCGCGTGAACGGCATGTCCGCCCTGGCCTCGCTGCTCGCGGTGCTGTTCACGTACCTGACCACGCTGCGGCTGATCCGCATCGCGCAGCGCGGCGGGATGGTGGCGGCGCCCGCCGCGGCGGAGCGCGCCGCGCCGGCGGCGGAACCGCTCGTGCCGCCCGGATTCCTCGCGACGCTGCGGAGCGAGTGGCTGGCGCAGGTCGGCGCGGTGGCCGCGGCGTTCCTGCTCGCCTTCTCGAACAACTTCTGGGACAACGCCACGGGCGCGGAGACGTACTCCGAGATGAGCCTGGCCCAGATCCTCATCCTGTGGCTCGCGCTGCGGTGGTGGGAGGCGCATCGCACCCGTCCCACGCTGGGGCCGCTCCTCCTCTGCGTGTACGTCATGTGGCTTTCGGTGGGGCTGATGCTCGGCGTCGGCATGATGGGCCTGCCGCTGCTCGTGCTGCTGTTCGTCGTGGATCGGAAGGTGTTCCTCCTGTTCCTCATGCCGATGGCGTCCGTGCTCGCCGTGACCTTCGGCCTGGAGAAGATGGTCGGCGTCGTGCTGGTCCTCTCGATCGTCGTGTTCTGGGCCTACGTGCGCGAGCGGAAGCTCTCGGGCTGGCTCGCGCTCGCGGCCACCGCGGGCGCGGTCTACGGCTCCTATTTCGCGTTCGGACCGGCGGCCTTCACGCCCGTGGCCGCGATCGTCTCGGCGGCCAGCATCGTCGTGCCGGTGGTGGTGCTCGCGCTGCGCCATCGCGAAGGCCGCATCCTGGCGCTCGGCCTGTGCCTGATGCTCGTCGGCTACTCGACGCACACCTACCTGCCGATCCGCGCGGCGCAGCACCCGGCCATCAACGAAGGCAACCCGTCCACCTGGCCCGCGCTCAAGGCGCTGCTCGAGCGCGAGCAGTACGGCAAGACGAACATGTTCGTGCGGCGGGGGACGGGGGAGAACCAGCTCGACAAGGAGTTCTGGCGCTACTGGAAGCGGCAATGGCCGCTCGTGAGCACGCTCCGCACGGTCGAGGGCGTGCCGGTGCAGGAGGAGCCGCGGCTCTGGGTGGTGCTGCTGCCGCTCCTCCTCGGCGTCGCGGGCATGGTCTGGCAGGCGCGGCGCGACGGCATCGGACCGCTCGTGCTCGCGGCCGGCCTGGGAGTGGTGATGAGCGTGCTGCTGTCGCTCCTCCGCTTCGACGGGGGCGGCGGCCTGGCGCGGCTCGTCGCCCACGTCCTCGTCCCGCTCGCGACGCTCGTGCTGCTGATCGTGCTGTTCGCGTCGGCCGGGGGGCGGCGTCAATGGGCCGAGTTCCGCGCGGCGCTGGCGGGGCTCGAGGGCCGCGAGTCGGCCGCCTCCCTCACCGTGCTCACGCTGTTCCTCTTCTCCACGGCCGGCCTCGTCCTGTTCCTGAACTTCAGCGATCACGAGGTGCGGGACCGCGACTACTTCTTCACCACCGGCTACCACGTGTACGCGATCTGGATGGGACTCGGCATCGTGTGGCTGGTGCGCTGGATCCGCGACTCCTTCTCGCCCGGGAGGCTGCGGAGCGCCGCGACCGCGGCGGCCGCGGTGCTGCTCGCGCTCCAGCCGTTCGTGATCCTGCGCAACCTGTGGTTCGTGGAGGACGGCAGCCGCAACTACGTGGCCCACGACTACGCGTGGAACATGCTCGCCCCGCTCGCCCCGAACTCGTTCGTGTTCACGAACGGGGACAACGACACGTTCCCGCTCTGGTACATGCAGGAGGTCGAGAACTTCCGCCAGGACGTGAAGGTGGTGAACCTGAGCCTGCTCAACACCGACTGGTACATCTACCAGCTGCGGGACGAGGAGCCGAAGGTCCCGGTCGACCTGCCCGACCAGGCGATCCGCATCCTCGGCGCGGGGGGGTTCGAGGACTCGACGGGGCGCATCATCTACACGAACGAGTTCATGGTCCGGCACATCCTCGAGGTGGACAAGCAGGGCGCTTCCGGCTGGATCAAGCAGCCCTACTACGCCGTGACCGTGCCCGAGCACTACGGCTTCGATCCCTACTTCACGTTCGAGGGGCTGGTTTCGCGGGTGAACCGCGACACACTCCAGGGCCCGGTGGACGAGGAGAAGACGCGCTACAATCTCTACCACCTGTTCAAGTACCGCGGCCTGTTCAACGCGGACGGGACCTGGGACACCACGGTCTACAAGGACGAGAACGCGATCACGCTCAGCCGCAACTACGCGGCCGCCCATCTGCAGCTCGCGCTCGACGAGCATGCGAGGGGCAAGCTCGACGAGGCGATCGCCGAGATGCAGCGCGTCCAGCATCTGTTCCCCGACTATCCCGAGGCCATCGTGCCCCTGGCGGACTTCTACGTGGAGAAGGGCGAGATGGGGCGCGCGCTGGCGTTGTTCCGGGAGCTGTCGCGCCGGGCGCCCGACAATCCGGAGCTGCACTACCGCTATGGCCTCGCGCTGCTCCTGACCAACGACCTGCCGGGGGCGCTGCGCGAGCTGGACGAGACCATCCGGCTCTATCCGGCGTTCCCGCGGCCGTACTATCTCGCGTATCAGGCGCTCGACCAGGCGGGCCAGCACGAGCGCGCGCTCGGCTACATGCGCCGGCTGCTCGAGGCGAATCCACAGGACCCGCAGGCCCGGCGCCTCCTCCAGCTCGCGCCTGAGCCCAAGTACGCGCCTCTACCCGCGCCGCCGCCGACTCTCCCCTGACGAGGATGGATCCATGAGCACGCCGCATGCGCTGGTGACCGGAGCCGCCGGATTCATCGGCTCGCATCTCACCGAGCGGCTGCTGGGCCGGGGCGTGCGGGTCACCGGCGTCGACGCGTTCACGGGCTACTACGATCCGGCGCTCAAGCGCGCCAACCTCGAGACCGCGCGGCGCGATCCGGCGTTCCGCCTGATCGAGCTGGACCTCGGGGCCGACGACCTGGCGCGGCTGCCCGACGTGGACGTCGTCTTCCATCTCGCGGCCCAGCCCGGCGTGCGCGCCTCGTGGGGCGCCGAGTTCGCGAGCTACGCCCATCACAACGTCCTCGCCACCCAGCGACTGCTCGAGCGCTATCGCGGCGCGGGACTCCAGCGGTTCGTCTACGCCTCGTCCTCCTCGGTGTACGGCGACGCGGAGCGGTTCCCGACCGCCGAGGACCTGCTGCCGCGGCCGTTCTCGCCGTACGGCGTGACGAAGCTCGCGGGGGAGCACCTCCTGCTCCTCTACGGGCGCAACTTCGGCATGCCCTGCGTCGCGCTCCGCTACTTCACGGTCTATGGTCCGCGGCAGCGCCCGGACATGGCCTTCCACCGCTTCTGCCGGGCGATGATCCGCGGCGAGCCCATCACCGTGTACGGCGACGGCCGGCAGTCGCGGGACTTCACCTACGTGGCCGACGCGGTCGAGGCCACCGACCTGGCCTGGGAACGCGGGGACGGGCCGGCGGTCTACAACGTGGGCGGCGGCTCGCAGGTCGAGGTCCGCGAGGCGATCGAGCTGCTCGAGCGCCGCCTCGGGCGCCGGGCGCAGACGCGCCACGAGCCCCTGCCGCCCGGCGACCCGCTCCGCACGCGCGCCGACGCGACGCGCCTGCGCGCGGCGCTGGGCGTCGTGCCCTCGACGCCGATCGAGCGGGGGCTCGCGGCCGAGGCCGACTGGGCGCTCGCGCTCTACGCCGAGGCCCGCCGATGACCCAGACCGCGACCGTCCTCCCGGCGGCCCCGCCCGCGACCGGGACGGTGGCCATCTCGGCGGTGGTGCCGGCATGGAACGAGGTCGAGAGCCTGCCCGAGCTGCAGCGCGAGCTGGCGGCCGCGCTCGATGCGCTGGACAGGCCCTGGGAGGTGCTCTACATCGACGACGGCTCGCGCGACGGGACGGATGCCG
>DATKKO010000032.1:0-14825 GCA_035542955.1 Terriglobales bacterium | reverse complement strand
TGCAGCTGAACCGTTGGCAGAACACCTACAGTGAGCAGGATCTGAAGTTCGGGACGCTGGGCATCCTCAAGAACAAGTGCTTCCTGATCGACACGACGGGGGTGCTCACCAGCACGAACATCACCTGCTCGAGCGTGCCCGACTGGCTCACCGATCCGGACATCCGGGTGCGGGCTGGTTACGACAACAACGTGCAGACGAAGGAGTTCACGAAGATCATCCCCGACGGTCTGCTGACCGCCGGCTCGAGCGTCCAGTACTTCTTCCGTCAGCAGGACGTCGTTCCGGACGATCCCACCGTGTTCGTGATGTGCCCGGACACCTGCCGGATCTTCCCGCAGCCGAACGAGGGTGCGAGCTTCGACGCGCACCGCTGGCAGCAGTTCAGCATCCTGCCCGACCGCTGGAAGGACGCGGCGTACGGCGGCACGGCCGCGGCCTGCATGCTGGCGCTCGACTACAACGATCGGCGTGGCGACGAGCGGGCGTTCATCAGCCTCGCCGACTCGAACGGGATGATCAAGGGTCCCAAGCACGGGGCGCACAACGGCTGGTACTGCACCGGCGCGTATCTGGCCTCCGACGGCACGCACGACTACACCAGGGAGAACGTCGGCGCGCTCGGCCAGTACGACGCCATCGGCGGGATGGGCGCGGGCAAGATCACCATCTGGAAGCACGGTGGCGAGCCCGGCTCGACCTTCGACTTCTATCAGGTGAAGGCGGCCGAATCGAGCAACACGGGCGCCGGCGGCATCGGCGCGCGTCTCTCGAACCGGGCCGGCATGGGTCTGGCGGCGGGCAAGTTCGGCCGTCAGGCTCCGACGCCGGAGATGCTGCGGGTGTACTACAAGCTGATCTTCCTGATGACGGGAGATCTGAACACGAGCATCCTCGGGCCGGTGACGGACCGCGGCAGCGACGACGTGGCGATCCTCGAGGACTTCCTCTCGTACGGCGCCGACTACCTGCATCCGCGCGGTCTGTGGGTGATGGGTGACGGCTTCGTCGAGAGCGAGAGCAACGATCCGTATCACGCCTCGTTCGTGACGGACTACCTGGCCTGCTCGCTGCGGGATCCGTCGTACTACGCGCTGTCCGGCAGCTCGGTGCTGTTCCCCGACCTCGTCTCGTCGTCGGTGATCTCGAGCAGAAACCACATCTTCACGGCTCAGAACAGCTGCATCTGGACGAACGACGTGCTGAACGTGAACGCCGCCATCCCGGGCGCCACGGTCCAGCTCTACTACGAGTACACGCCCTCGAACGGCCCGTACATCGCGGGGACGTTCGCGCCGAGCAGCGCCTCGCATCCCTACGTCACGTTGATGGACGGCTACGACCTGATGCACCTGCGGGCCCGCCTCGGCAACTCGAGCGTCGGGCGCCAGGTGTACTTCATGGACGTGCTCGTCAACACGTTCGGATCGGTGTGTCCCTTCACGCCGGCTCCGAGTCTGGATGCGCCCTTCAACACGGTCGAGAACGTGAACTTCCTGGACAACGTCTGGGGCAACCCGATGCGCGCCGGTGGATCGGCCGTCGTGAGCTTCAGCCTGGCCAAGAAGGATCGGGTCGAGATCAAGGTGTACGACGTCACCGGCCGTCAGGTGCGCACGCTGGCGGATCGGACGTTCGAGGCCGGCCCGCAGCAGGTGCGGTGGGACGGGACGAACGACCAGGGTCAGCGGGTGGCTCGCGGCGTGTACTTCACGCAGGTGAAGTACATCGGCAGCCGCTTCGTGGACGCCAAGAAGGTGACGGTACTGAAGTAACCTCCGCGTGTGCCGCCCCGGCGACGGGGCGGCGCTCGGGAACGCAGGTCCGGCGGGCGGGGAGCGATCCCCGCCCGCCCGCGTTCCCGCGTCCTCACACCTTCGGGTGCGCCGTCCTCACCACCTGCGTGCCGTCGGGCAGGGTCGTCAGCTCGTAGTCCGAGAACAGCGAGGGCGACTCGCGGCGCAGGATCTCCAGCATCCGCAGCGCGACCTTGCGGATCTCGACATCCGCCGCCTCCGAGCCGCGCATCTCGATGAAGTGCCGCAGCGCGCGGGCGTTCCCGGTCACGAAGATCCGCGTCTCGGTCGCGTTGGGCAGCACCGAGCGCGCCGCCTGCCGCGCCAGCTTGCGGCGCAGCGTCCGGTCCGGCTCGCTCGCGTAGCGCAGCTCGAGTCCCGCGACCAGCCGGTCGTACGCGGCCCGCGCGGCGTTCACGGCCTCGATCCAGATCGCGTGCAGCGCGGGATCCTCCGCGATCACGTCGGGCTCGACGTAAGGCGAGCGCGACTCGTCCACGTACCGTTGCGAGAGCTGCGAGTACGAGAAGTGCCGGTGCCGCACCAGCTCGTGGGTGAACGAGCGCGACACGTCGGTCACGAGGAAGCTCCACACCGCGTGCTCGAGCACCGAGCCATGGCCGACCTCGATCAGGTGCGCGAGGAACTCCCGGTTGGTCTTGCGCCCCTTGCCGTAGGAGAGATAGCAGAGCCGCCCGGCCATCTCGGCCAGCTTCTCCGCGCCGATCTCGGTGTCGGTGCTCCAGGCGAGCTCGTGATCGGCGAGGAAGCGCTCGATCGCCCGCGGGTCCACGACCTGGCGGCCGACGAGATAGACCCGCGGCTCGCGGATGATGCGAAGCTCGCTCGCCGCCGTCCCGATCGCGTCCATGATGCCTCCCTCCCGCTGCGTTCGCGCCCGACCGGCCCGGATACCGCCTGCCCGGGCCGGAGCGCGGTCAGCCGCCCAGCTTGCGCGCCGTGTCGCGCACGCGCCGCATCACGATCTCGATCTCGTCGTCGCGCGTGTAGAAATGCGGCGCGAGCCGCAGGCCCACGCCGGGCCGGTGATCGAGGAGCACGTCGCCCGCGAGCAGCGCCTGGCAGACCTCGGCCGCGCGCGGCACGTCGATGCACACCGTGCCCCCGCGCCGCTCCGGCTCGCGCGGCGACACCACGCGGAAGCCGTACTCCTCGGCCAGCGTGATCATGTGCCCGGTCTGGCGCAGCGACTTCTCGCGGATCGCCTTCACGCCGATGCGGGCGATGATCTCGTAGCCCGGGCGCGCCGCCGCGTAGGCCGGGATCGCCGTCGTGCCGGTGTAGAAGCGGCGCGCGCCGGAGTCGCGGCGCATGGGCCCTGTGTCGAAGGCGAACGGCTCGGCGTGCGCGAACCAGCCGGTGAGCGCGGGCTCGAGCCGCTCGCGCACGCGCGGGCTCACGTAGAGCCAGCCGGCGCCCGGGCCCCCGCAGAGCCACTTCACCGAACCGCCCGTCACCAGGTCCACGTCGAGCGCCTTCACCTCGACCGGCACCGTGCCCACGGACTGATAGGCGTCGATCAGCACCAGCGCCCCGCATTCGTGCGCGCGCCGCACGATCGGCGCGAGGTCGATCACCTCGGCCGTGCGGAAGAGGACGTGCGAGAGCGCGACCACCGCGGCGCGCTCGTCGATCGTGGCCACGATGTCGCCCGCCTCGATGTGACGCGGCTCGGCGCCCGCCGGGCTGCCCGGAGCCGGCTTCGCCTTCACC
Source organism: Terriglobales bacterium (assembly GCA_035542955.1). GTDB lineage: Bacteria > Eisenbacteria > RBG-16-71-46 > RBG-16-71-46 > RBG-16-71-46 > JANXPZ01. The sequence goes on along the minus strand of DATKKO010000032.1, from coordinate 11,295 downwards.
CGCACGACCTCGGCCCCGCGCCGCGCCAGGCCCTCGTAGAGGTAGAGCACCGAGGGGAAGTCCTCGTCCGTGCACACCAGCCGGCGTCTCGCCCCGGAGAACTCGACCGCGGAGAGCGCGATCGCCTGAGCGGTCGTCACGTTCTCGGCCATCGAGACCGTGCCCGGATCGGCCCCCAGGATCGAGGCGAGGACATCGGCCGTCTCGAGCGGCAGCCGGAACCACTCCTCCTCCCACGCGCGGATGCCGCGCGACATCCACAGGTGCATGTAGCGGCGCAGCGCCGGCTCGACGCCGCGGGGCATGGCCCCGAGCGTGTGCGAGGCGAAGTGGAGCGTGGCCTCCACGGTGGGGAACTCGGGACGCCAGTCGAGGAGCGGATCGCGAACGGGGCCGGTGGGGGACATCGGATTCTCCGCGGGAGCCGCGCGGCTCCGGTTCAGCCGGGGGGACGCGCCGCGACCCCGTCGAGGGCGAGACGCGCCGCCTCTTCGGTGGTGTCCGCGAGGCGGACGAAGTCGAACAGGTGCGGCAGCACGAGGTCGGGGTGCCGATGGGCGTCGAGCCAGGCCTTCCAGGGCCGGCCCAGCAGCACGAGCGGCGCCGCCGGCCGCGCGCTCACGCTGAGCAGCGTCCAGGTGAGCATGACCTCCGTGACCGTGCCGACGCTGCCCGCGACCGCGACGAAGCCGTCCGCGCGCGAGATGATGTGGCGCAGGCGCTCGAACAGATCGGGCGTGTGCACGCGCTCCTCGACCCAGCGGTTCACCGGCCCGCGGCGCTCGAACAGCTCGACCGTGACGCCGACCACGCGTCCGCCCGCCTCGCGCGCCCCGCGTGAGCAGGCCTCCATCGCCCCGCCGTAGCCGCCGGTGATCACGCCCGCGCCGCGCAGCGCGAGCCGCCGCCCGAGGTCGAACGCCTCGAGATAGGCCGGACTGCCCGGCGCGATCGTGCTGCTGCCGAAGACGGCGACGAGCGGGGCCGGGCTCATGGCGCGCGCCTCAGTCGCCGGGCCGGTTCACGTTGCGCGTCACGCCCGCATCGCGCACGTCGAGATAGCCGACGAGCCGAGCGTTGCGCCGCACGGCATCGCTCAAGTCGGCGGCCGCCGCATCCGCCGCGATCGCGCGCGCGAGCGTGCCCGAGAGCGCGACCGGGTGGCCCCGCCGGCCGCGGAAGCGCGGCACGAGGGCGTACGAGAATCCGCGGCGCGGCACGCCGCGCGGCCGGTCGCGCGCGGCCTGGAGCGCCTGCGCCATGACCCGCGCCAGATCGAGCACCGTCGTCGAGCGCACGGACGGATGGTCCACCGGCAGCACGAGCACGGCGTCCGGACGGAGCCGGTTCGCCGCGGCGAGCCCCGCGCGCACGGACGAGTACATGCCCCTCCGCCACGCGCGATTCACCGCGAAGCGGACCTCGAGCTTCTGCGCCTTGTGCCGACGCGCGGATCGCAGCTCCTGGTCGAAGCAGCCGCCCTCCACCAGCCGGACGAACTCCTCCTCGGTGCGCTCGCGGATCCGCGCCGCGTCCGCGCCGAGCACGACCACGACCGTGTCGCACGCGCACCACAGAGCGCGGATGCCGTGCGCGACGTAGCTCTCGGTGCCGCTCGAGATCAGCGCCTTGGCGCGGCCCATCCGCGCCGAGGCGCCGGCAGCCAGCAGCATGCCCACCATCATGGACGTTCGGCCTCCGTGGAATCCGCCGCGGCCCGGCGCGGCGTCCCCGCGCGCGCCGCGGACGCCGCCCAGCCGGGGTCGATCGCGACGCCGCGCCGCTCGGCGACGAGCTGCGCGACCACGCTGACCGCGATCTCCTCGGGCGTGGCGGCGCCGATGCTCAGGCCCAGCGGCGTATGGAGACGCGCGATCTCCTCGTCGCCGAAGCCCCGCGCTTCGAGCCGCCGCGCGAATTTCCTCTGCTTCGACAGGCTCCCGATCATGCCGAGGAAGCGCAGGGGGCGCCGGATCAGCACCTGGACGACGCGATCGTCGAGCGCGTGGTCGTGCGTGACCACGCACGCGTAGTCGTCCGGGCGCAGATCCAGCGCGCGCGCCGCGTCCTCGGGCTCCTGACAGAGCACGGCCGCGCCCGCGAAGCGCTCGGGGACGGCCCATTCCGCGCGGCCGTCCACCACGGTGACGTCGAAGCCGCAGCTCGCGGCCATCGCCGCGAGCGGCCGGCCGACGTACCCCGCGCCGAAGACGAAGAGCCTCGGCCGGGGCTCCACGACTTCGACGAACACGCTCATCTCGCCTCCGCAGCACATGCCGAGGTCCCGCGTGAGGTCATGCCTCACGAGCACCGGCCCTCCGGCCGCGAGCACCTCGCGCGCCCGCCCGAGCGCGACCTGCTCGATCGCGCCCCCGCCGATCGTGCCGACCGTCTCGCCCGTGTCGGCGAGCAGCATGTGGACGCCGGCCTTGCGGGGCGCAGACCCGCGCGACTCCACGACGGTGAGCAGGGCGAACCGGCGGCGTTCGGCGCGCCAGCGCGCCAGCGCCCCCCAGACCCGATCGTCGTCGTTCGAGGGTCCCACCTCGGAGTCCACCCCCACGGGCGGACCCTGCGCCTCGGGAGCCGGCCTGGCGGGTTCGTCCGTCACGTCTCCTCCTCTGCGGGCGGGCCCCTTGCGAGGCGATTGAAGCGGCTCGTCCTGCACGTGTCAACCGGCCCAACGTCAGAGCTCCGCGTCGAGGCCATGCGCTTGATGGAGCCGAGGGCCGGGAGCACAATGGCGCCGTGATGTTCGAGCCGAGTGAGCCGCGCGAGTCGTTGTGGTGGACGGAGCCAGGGGGTGAGTTTCCCGCGCTCGAAGGCGAGGTCGCGGCCGAGGTTCTCGTGGTGGGCGCGGGCATCTCCGGGCTCATGCTCGCGTGGACCCTGCACGAGCAGGGCGTGCTCACGGCCGTGCTCGAGGCCGGTCGCGTGGCGAGCGCCGCGAGCGGGCGCAACGCGGGCCTGCTGCTCGCGACCCCCGCCGAGCCGTACCAGGAGACGATCGCGCTCTGGGGCCGTGCGGGCGCGCGCATCGTGCTCGAGATCGGCCGCCGCAGCCACGAGCGGATCGCGCACCTCGTCCGCACGCTCGGCCTCTCCTGCGACTACCGGGCCGCCGGCAGCGTTCGCGTCGCGGTGGACGAGGACGAGGCGGAGGAGCTGCGCGCCTCGCTCCCGCTCATGCGCGCGGACGGCTTTCCGGCGGACGAGGTCCCGCTCCACGAGGCGGTGCCGCCTTGCGCCGCCGAGCACTTCGAAGCCGCGTTCGTCGTGCCGGAGGACGGCGAGCTCGATCCCGTGAAGTTCGTCCGCGGGCTGGCGCGGCACGCGAGCGCCCGCGGCCTGCGCCTGTTCGAGCGGTCGCGCATGCTGGGGGCGAGGTGGGAGTCGGGGCGCTGGGAGGCGCGCACCGGCTCGGGGCTGGTGCGGGCCGACGCGCTCGTGCTCTGCGTGAACGCGTACGCGCCGCTGCTGGTGCCGGCGCTCGGGCCGCTCATCACGCCCTATCGCGGGCAGATGCTCTGCACGGCGCCGCTCACGCAGACCGTGGCGCCCAAGCCGGCCTACGCGCACTGGGGCTATCGATACTGGAGACAGACGGCCGACGGGCGGCTCGTGATCGGCGGCTGGCGCGAGATCGACCGGGACGCCGAGATCGGCTACGGCACGGCAACCACGGACAAGGTGCAGCGGGGGATCGAGACCGGCGTGCGCGCGCTCGTCCCCGGCGGCGCCGTGGTCGAACGGCGTTGGGCGGGCACGATGGGCTTCGCGCGCGACGGGCGGCCGTTCGCGGGCTGGCTGGACGCGGCGCACCGCCTCGCGATCTGCGCCGGCTTCACGGGGCGCGGTTTCAGCATGGCGCCCGCGTGTACGCTCGATCTGGCGGCGTTGCTCCAGTTCAAGGACGCGCCGGGCATCGCCACCTTCGAGGCCTCGCGCTTCCCCGAGCTGCGCACGCTGCGCGAGGGCGTGACCCTGATCGGCGCCGGCGCCGCCTGAGCGGACGCGATCCGCGGCGGGGATCGGGCGCGCCGCGGTTCCCCGCGAGAGTGCACCGGCGTCCCGCGTCGACGCGCGGCCGGGGCGCTTCCTCGCCCCCGGGCGCATGGCTATACTGCGAGCGCCAAGACACGGCCAGGGACCCGACCTTCCCCTCACGCGCCCCCGGCGCATGCCGCACGCGCCGGGCCGCCCAGGAGGCCTCGATTCCATGGAACTGAAGAACCTCGATGAGATCCGACACGCCGAAGCCGCGCTCGCCACGGGCAACCCGGACGCGCTCGACCGTCTCGTCTGGACCGGCGTCTTCGCCCCGGACGAGCGGCGGGATCGCGCCCGCGCCGCAGTGCTGGCGCAGGCGCGCGCCGCGGGCATCTACCCGGCCTCCATCCACAGCCTCTACGCGGCCCGCGGCCGGCGCGAGGTGCCCGCCGACTTCACCGTGCCCGCGATCAACGTGCGCGGCCTCGCCTACGACACGGCGCGGGCCCTGATGCGCGCGCGCAAGGCGCTCGACGCGGGCGCCGTGATCTGCGAGATCGCGCGCTCCGAGTCGAGCTACACCGACCAGCGTCCCGCCGAGTACGCGTTCGTGATGATCGCCGCCGCGCTGCGCGAGGACTGCCGCGGGCCGGTGTTCCTGCAGGGCGACCACTACCAGGTGAACGCGAAGCGCTACGCCGCCGACCCGGACGCCGAGGTGCGGGCGGTGCGGGACATCACCGCCGAGGCGATCGCTGCCGGGTTCTACAACATCGACATCGACACCTCGACGCTGGTCGACCTCGGCCGGAGCGGCCACGAGGCGCAGCAGGAACGGAACGGCACGCTCTGCGCGGAACTCACGGCCTTCATCCGCGAGCGCCAGCCGAAGGGCGTGACGGTCTCGGTCGGAGGCGAGATCGGCGAGGTCGGCGGCCACAACTCCACGCCCGAGGAGCTGAGCGCGTTCATGAAGGTCTACGGCGACGCGCTCGGGCGCCGGTCTCCGGGCGCGCCCGGCATCAGCAAGATCTCGATCCAGACCGGGACCTCGCACGGCGGCGTGCCGCTGCCCGACGGGACGGTGGCCCAGGTCAAGGTGGACTTCGGCGCGATCGAGACGCTGAGCCGGCTCGCGGTGGAGCGCTACCACCTCGCCGGCGTGGTCCAGCACGGCGCCTCGACGCTGCCTGCCGAACTGTTCGACCGTTTCCCCCGTCTCGGCGCGGTCGAGATTCACCTCGCGACCGAGTTCCAGAACATGCTCTACGACCATCCGATCTTCCCGCTCGACCTGAAGCGCGCGATCTACGAGCGCCTGCGCACCGAGGCGGCCGACGAGCGCAAGAGCGGCGACACCGACGAGCAGTTCTTCTACAAGGCGAGGAAGAAGGCGCTCGGCCTGTTCAAGCGCGAGCTGTGGGGCCTGCCGCTCCCGGTGCGCGCCGAGATCGGCCGCGCGCTCGAGGAGAAGTTCCGCTTCCTGCTGCAGAAGCTCCAGGTGGCGCGGACCTCGGATCTCGTGGCAAAGCACGCGCCCTTCGTGCCCGGCTCGTACCCGGCGCTCGAGGCGGGCGGCCGCGCCCACGAGGACGTGACCGGCCTGGCGGACTAGGCGGATCGGGCCCATGGCGGCGCACGCGCTGACGCTGTCCCAGTTCATCCTCCAACGTGAGTACCAGCACCCCGAGGCCTCGGGCGAGTTCACGGGGCTGCTCATGGAGATCGCGCTGGCCACGAAGATGATCAACAACCTGGTCATCCGCGCGGGACTGATGGACATCGTCGGGGACACGGGCGACGAGAACGTGTACGGCGAGAAGGTGCAGCGCCTCGACGTCTACGCGCACCAGACCCTGCACCGGCTGCTCGGCTCGACCGGGCAGCTCGCCGTGCTGGCCTCGGAGGAGGACGAGGGCATCGTCCCCGTGCCGGAGGGGCAGCGCTTCGGCAAGTACGTCGTGAACTTCGACCCGCTCGACGGCTCGTCCAATATCAACGCCAACGTGAACATCGGGACGATCTTCTCGATCCTGCCGCGCGTGAGCCGCAAGGGCAGCGGCACGCTGCAGGACTGCCTCCAGCCCGGCTATCGCCAGCTCGCGGCGGGCTACGTGATGTACGGCTCGAGCACGATGCTGGTCTACACCACCGGCGACGGCGTGCACGGGTTCACCTACGAGCCCAGCATCGGGGAGTTCCTGCTCTCGCACCCGGACATCCACACGCCGGCGCGCGGCCGCATCTACAGCGTGAACGAGGGGAACTACGCGTCGTGGCCGCCGGGCGTGCGGCGTTACATCGACTGGCTCAAGGAGCAGGACGCCGCGACGGGACGGCCCTACAGCGCGCGCTACATCGGCTCGCTCGTGGCCGACTTCCACCGCAACCTGCTCTACGGCGGGATCTTCCTCTATCCCGGCAGCGCCAAGAACCCCCAGGGGAAGCTCCGCGTGCTCTACGAGGCCGCGCCGCTCGCGTTCATCGCCGAGCAGGCCGGGGGCGCGGCGAGCGACGGCGCGCGCCGGATCATGGACATCACGCCCGTCACGCTGCACGACCGCACGCCGCTCATCCTCGGCAGCGCCGACGAGGTGCGCGAGTGCGAGGAGTTCATCCAGGGGCGCCATCCGGCGCTCGCCGCCGAACGGCGCGCCTGACGTTCGCGCGCCCGCACCCGTTCACGCCGGCAGGTTCTGCTGCCGGAGCAGCTCCTTCATCAGCTTCGCGCTGCGCGCGGCCTGCCCCGCGTGGCAGTTGTTGAAGAACAGGTACGTGCGCCGCGCCCTCTCGGCCAGCTCGCGCACCCGGCCGATCCACTCCCGCAGCTCGCCCGCGGCGTAGTCCCAATCGTAGCGGTCGCGCGATCCGCGGTCGCGGCCCGCCTCGTCGCCCGGCTCCGGGCGCGTGGAGCCCGCGCCCGCCCCGCCCGCCGGCGCCCCGCGACCCCACCAGTTCGCGGCGTTGCGCCCGTGGAAGCGGACGTAGGCGTCCTCGGTGGTGAGCATCGCGACCGGCGGCATCAGGCCATCGAGCGCCGGCTCGTCCACCGCGCAGAATCCGAGCCGCTCCCGGCGCAGGAGGTCCTCGACCCCGGGCGTGGCCCACGAGGCGTGCCGGAACTCGACGAAGATCGGCTCCGCGGGCAGCGCGTCGCGGATCGCCGCGAGATGGGATTCGGCCTGGGGAGATCGCTTGAAGCCCCAGGGGAACTGCGCGAGCAGGCCGTCGTACTTCCCGGCCGCCTTGAGCGGCTCGAGCGCGGCGAGGAAGTCCCGCACGAGCGAGCGGTCGAGGGAGCGCTCGTGCGTCATCGCCTGGTTCATCTTGACCGTGAAGCGGAAACCGGGCGGCGTCTTCCGCTCCATGATCTCGATCACGCGCGGGCTGGGCACGTGGTAGTAGGACGAGTTCACCTCGACGGCGTCGAAGTGCCGCGCGTAATACGAGAGGAAGTCGCCGCTCCGCGTCCCCGGCGGGTAGAAGGGGCCGACCCAGTCGGCGAAGGAGTAGCCCGAGGTGCCGATCCAGAGACGGCGGCCGGGATCGATCGAGCGCGGCGGCTCCTCCTCCTGCCAGCCCGTGAACAGATCGCCGGTGGTCATGGAAGCGGGCTCGCCGCGGGCGCGCGGAACGAAGGGCGGTGGCGCGGGTTCATTCGGGAGGATCCTCGGAGCGCGAGGCCGCGCGGGCCCGCCCGGGAAGAGCGCCGAAGGGCACGTGACCGAGGGAGCGCCGGTGGGTGAGCGAGCCCGCGGGCACGAGCTTCGCCTCGCCCATCCGGTCGCGCAGACGATCGAGCGCCGCGGTCAAGCGGGTCTCCCTCCTGTCCCCCTCGAACAGCTCGGTCTGTCCACAGGGGGCGCGGCGCTCCAGCATCGAGACGCTCACGCCGAGCAGCCTCAGGGCCTCCCCCTTCCAGTTCGCGCTCCAGAGCAGACGCGCGCTCTCGAAGATCAGCCGGTGGTCGTCCGTGAACGACTCGAGCGCCCGCTGCCGGGTGATCGTGCGGAACCTGTGGTCGCGGAGCTTGAGGACCACGACGCGGCCGACGTATCCCTCGCTGCGCAGACGCCGGGCCACCTGGTCCGAGAGCCGGAGCAGCGTGCCTTCGAGACGGGCCGGCTCCATCGAATCCGCCGGCAGCGTGACCTCGTGCCCCATCGACTTGGGATCCGGGCCGCGATGATAGGGCACGAGCGGCGTGTCGTCGCGGCCCCAGGCGGCCTCGCGCAGGGCGGGGCCGACGATGCCGAAGGAAGCCTTGAGCTCGGGGATCGGGGCGTGCGCGAGATCGCCGACGGTCACGATCCCGAGCGACCGCAGGCGCGCGGCCAGCTTCGGCCCCACTCCCCACAGCTCCTGCGCGGGGAGCGGCCAGAACGCGCGGCGGAAGCCCTCCTCGTCGAGCGCCGTGAGGCCGCGGGGCTTCTCGAGCCCCGCCGCCATCTTGGCCACGAGCTTGTTCGGCCCGGCCCCGATCGAGGCGCCAAGATGGAAGCGCTCGTCGATCGCGCGCTGGAGCCGACGCGACTCCTCGCGCGCGCCCTCGAGCGTCGCGACCTCCGGGCCGAGCCCGAGAAACGCCTCGTCCACGCTGAACGGCTCGACATCGGGCGTGAACGAGAGATAGAGCTCGAGCAGCTCCAGCGATTGCGCCACGTACTTCTCGGGATTGCCCTCGACGTACTCGGCGTCCGGGCAGAGCCGGCGCGCCTCCTCGAGGCTCATGCCCGCCCGCACGCCCGATGGCCGGGCCTCGTAGGACGCCGCAGTCACCACGCCGCGCCGGCGCGGATCCCCGCAGACGATGACCGGCCGGCCCCGGAGATGGGGATGATGGAGCTGCTCGACCGACGCGAAGAACGCGTCCATGTCCGAGAGCAGGATCCACATGAGCGTCAGGCTCCGGCGGTCCAGGCCCGCGCCAAGGTCCAGCGCGGCCCACGGGGATCGAAGCAGAGCTCGTAGCTCTCGCGCGACGCACTCTCGACGGCGTAGTACCGCAGCAGGGTCTGTCCCTCGCGGCGGCTCCATTCGCCGCTCACCCGGCGGACGCGAACGACCCGCCCCTGCCAGCGGAAGCGCAGCGGCCGGAGCTTGCCCTCGGCGAACACCGTGAGCACGTCGACGGCGTCGTTCAGGGATTCGAATCGCGCCGGACCTGGCACATGGGTAGACTACTGCACATTCGTGCAGTAGCCAAGGGGAATGGTCGCCGGCCGCGCCCCTGCTGGATTCCCGTGATCACCGCGTCGACCGGACGACGCGAGCGGAACGTCCTGTGCGCGATGTGGAAACCCGAGTCGAGCGTCTGGCACGCGGCGGTCCTGCCCTGGGCGGGGCCGGGCCGGCCCCCGCGCAGGCCCGCCCGGGCGAGCCGGAGGTCAGGCCGCCTTGGCCGTCCGCACGAGCTTCGCGACCCGTACGTCCCGCGCCCTGCGGAAGACGCTCAGGAACGCGCTCCCGAGCATCAGGATCGCGCCGAGCCAGACCAAGTTGATGAAGGGCTTGGTGCTGACCTCGACTGCGAGCACCTGAGCGGGGCCGGCGCGCCCCATGCCCGGGAGCAGGAGCGCCACGCGGCCGGTGTTGGGATCGGCGCTCGCGATCTCGATCGACGAGCCGCCCGGCAGGTAGGCGGGGATGCTGTTGCGTGAGCCGTTCGCCGTGTTGATCTCGAGCACGGGTCGCGCCGGAACCGTGCGCCCGTTCATCTCGACCATGAGACGCGCGGCGAGCCGCACCACCGGCGGCGTCATCCGCGGGTCGAAGCCCTCGAACGTGTAGCGCGTGGAGCCCTGCTGCCGGCTCTCGCCGGGCGCGAGCCACACGCCGCCGCCCGGCCCCTGCTCCTCGCCCACCATCTCGAGCGGCGAGATGTAGACGTCGTGCGTGAGATAGCGCTCGATGTGCGGCTTCTTCATGTAGCCCTGGTTGAACTCGCTCCAGTAGAGCGCCGGCGTCGCCTCGAAGCGTCCCTCGGGCGCGCTCACCGCGATCCGCACGCGGTCCCTGCCGTCGGCCTGCTTCTCCAGGCCCTGGTAGGTGAGGCGATAGCCGAGCACCTGGCGCGCCTCGCCCCGCGGGAGCTGGACCTGGGCCGAGACGCCGTAGCGGCTCGAAGCGATGATGCCGATGAGGAGCACGGCCACGCCCGCGTGGCCGAGATAGGCCACGCCGTGCTTCCAGCCGCTGCGGAACCCGCGCACGGTGACCACGGCGTTCGCGGAGAGGGCGAAGGCCGCGGCGAACACGATGGCTGCGGGCACCGGCTCGCGCACGCCGGCCACGGCCGCCGCCAGCGTGAGCGCCACCGCGACCACGACGGAGGGCACCGCGGCGCGGAGGAACGAGCCCGCGTCCTGGCGGCGCCAGCGCATGAGCGGCGCCGAGCCGAGCAGCAATCCCATCACGATCGCGAAGGGCGCGCTCACCAGGTTGTAGTACCAAGTCTGCACATTCGCGGGCGGACCGAAGAGTCGCGTGATGAGCGGCGCGCTCATGCCCACGGTCACGAGCCCGCACAGGAGCAGGAACACGACCTGGCCGAGCGACATCACGAACTCGCGCGAGAAGCTGCCCAGGCCCGGCTTCGGGCTCGGGATGTCGCGCAGGCGGACGAGCAGCAGGCCGTAGCCCAGGATCGCCGCCAGGCCGAGGAAGCTGAGGAGGAATCCGCTGAGGCCGAGATTGGCGAACGAGTGCACCGAGAAATCGGCGAGCACGCCGCTGCGCGTGAGGAACGAGGCGTAGAGCACGAGCACGTAGCTGGTCACCGCGAGGAAGAAGTTCGTGCGCCGCAGGCTGCCGGTCACGCGCTGGACGAGCAGGCCGTGGAGGAGGGCCACGTTCGACAGCCAGGGGATGAACGAGCCGTTCTCCACCGGATCCCAGCCCCAGTAGCCGCCCCAGCCGAGCACCTTGTACGCCCAGACCCCGCCCATGATGAAGCCGGTCGCGAGCATCGCGGTCGAGAACACGACCCAGGGCAGCGCGAGCCGCACCCAGCCGTCGTACTCGCGCCGGGCCAGCGCGGCGAGCGCGATGGCGAACGGCACGGCGAGCGAGGAGAACCCGCTGAAGAGCACCGGAGGGTGGATGGTCATCCACGGGTCCTGGAGCAGCGGGTTGAGCCCCTGCCCGTCCGGCGGCGCCAGGCCGTTCGGGTACATGAGGAACGGCCCGCGCATGACGGTCACGAGGCCGAGCAGCACGAGCGGCAGGTCGAGGAACAGCATCGCCGTCTCGGTGAGCGGGTGCCGCACCCGCATGAGCACCAGGCCCAGCGTCGCCGTGAGCAGC
>DATKKO010000031.1:0-2392 GCA_035542955.1 Terriglobales bacterium | reverse complement strand
CCGAAGCGGATGTCCAGATGGGTCGCGTACGGCTGGGTCGGCGAGGTGCGCTGGATTTCCCGATCATCATCCATCGTCTGCGTCCTTCTTCGCGGCCGGCGCCCGGATCTCCGCCCCGGCCGCGGCTCCCGCGGCGCGTTCACGCGCGCGGAAGAAGAGGTACACGTTCGGCTCCATGCCGAGCGCGATCAGCACGCGGCCGAACAGGCCGCGCAGCCACGGATGGTCGCGCAGGACCTGCCACAGGCCGCCGCCGTGCACGTGGTACTCGTCCCGCACCGATTCCTCGAGGAACTCGCGGAACACATTGCGCACGCGCGCGCCGGAGCGCTCGAGCTCGCGCGCCGCGCGCGCGCGCGGCACGTAGAAGACGGATTCGAGCTGATGGCGCACGGTCTCGCGGCTCCGCCCCGTCCGGAGCAGCGCGTGCCAGGCGGCACCCACGCGCGCCGCGGCGGGCTTCGGCAGCCAGGTCACGAAGGGCGCGGCGACGTGCCCGAAGTCGTAGGGGAACCGGCCGTTCGGCCCGTAGCACACGAGCCCTTCCCCGGCCACGCGCACGAACTCCCGCAGCGCGGATCGCCAGTCAGGAACGTGCTCGAGGGTCGCGGTCGTGATCAGGAACTCGATGCCGCCGTCCGCGAACGGGAGCCGCGTCGCGTCGGCCCGCACCACCTCGGTCGCGGGATCGCGCAGGCGCGCGATCTCGAGCCACTCCGCGTCGAGATCGACGAGGAACGCGTGCTCGGGCGCGTACGTGGCGCAGAACGCGCTCAGCGTGCCGCCCTGCCCGCCGCCCACGTCGAGGATCGCGCGCGGGACGCCGGCCAAGAGCGGCGCCGCCGTCCGCACGAACTTCATCTTCTCCCCGGTGTGACGCGCGCGGTAGTCGAAGTCGCGCCGGGCCTGCTCCTCCATGCCGCGGGCGAGATCGGCCGGGAGGATCTTCCGCCGCGACCTCTCCTCGATCGCGCGCAGGCTCTCCTCCGCGCCCGCCTCCGCGGCCGGCACGATCTCGGCATCTGCCACGGCGCGCTCGAGCACGTCGCGCTCCTCGGACAGGAGCATCGCCGAGGGGACGAGGCGCGCGATCCAGCCGAGCACGGGATAGCGCGCGCCGCACGCGGCGCAGGCGAGCACGCCATCGCGCAGGTCGCCCGTGGCCGCGCGGGCATGGACCGCGACCGCCTCGAGCCGGCCACGACAGACAGGACAACGGAGAAGCGCGAGCGCGCCTGGTTTCATGCTCCTCCCGCATGGACTCTCGCGGCGGGTCGTGGCCGGCCGATACGAAGGACCTGCCCCGGCTCCGGCGCGCACCCCCGCCGCTCGCACGACAACGAGATCGCGAGCATACGCGGGGCACGCGAGAGACGGCAACGCCGAGCCACCTCGTGCGGCTCGGCGCCGTGCCGAGGTCACACGTCGGGGGTGCGATGGCCTCGGCTCCTGAGGCTCGCGCTCACCTGGGAAGCGAGCGCGCTCCACCTGCCCCAGGTCGTGGCTGCGGCCGGCGCCGGCGATCCGACACTGAGAGTCGGAGCCGCCCACCTCGATGCCCCCGCTCGCCGACACGCCGCCGGGCCCCCGGATGCAGTGGACTGAGGGGGACACGCAGGAAGCGTGCCCCGGATGCGGTCCGGAACGCGCATGCGACGCTGTCCCTTGTCGCCGCGCGTTTTCGGCTGCCGGCGCAAGGCCTCGCTGCCGCCGTCTCGACCGGCGCGCGGATCGTGGTCGCGAGAATCCGTCAGACCGACCGACAGGCCATCGCGCGAGGCATAGAAACGGGAGGCGCGGAGGCTGTCTCGCGACTGCCCTCGCTCAGATGTCCAGCACGAGCCGACAGCGGCACACGGGGCCGGCCAGCTCCAGTTCGAGCGCGTGATGAGAGACGGCCTTCACCTCGCGCAGGAACGTGTGCCGCGCGGGATCGCGCCGGACCCCGCGGAGCACGGCGTCGAGCGATCCCGCGCTCAGGTCGCGCACCTCGGCCCGCGTCCAGGCGGCGCGCTCCAGCTCGGACTCGAGCAGGACCGTGTTCAGCCAGTGAACGAGCAGGTCCCCCGGATCGTCGCCCGTGAGGCTGACGGAGCGCTCGAGATCGGGCGCCGCGCCGTGCGTGTCGACGATCTGCGCCATCAGCGCCTCGGCCGCGAGTCCGTACAGCCGGCGCGGGTCCGGCGCCCAGACCTCGAGCCCGAGATCGCCCGTGTGCTCGAACGCGCGATAGCCCTCGTCCATGGACGGATCATACCAGCGGGCTCGGCCGCGCACGCGATCGCCCGCCAGCCCCGTCTCGGCGCGACACCGGCCGGCGCCGGCTCAGAGGAGCTGCCGGGCGCGCAGGCTCACGAGCCCGCGTCCGGCCACGATCACGTGATCGAGCACC